>NZ_JBFEGH010000003.1:0-289649 GCF_047228925.1 Terribacillus jepli
CATTCGTGGGTTCGATTCCCATCGATCGCCCTCCATATAGCTTAAGGCTATAGCCAAGTAAACAGGCAAGGATTCCATTGGAATCCTTGAAGCCTGACTTGTATGCGGAAGTAGTTCAGTGGTAGAACACCACCTTGCCAAGGTGGGGGTCGCGGGTTCGAATCCCGTCTTCCGCTCCAAAATTGGCGGCATAGCCAAGTGGTAAGGCAAAGGTCTGCAACACCTTGATCACCGGTTCAAATCCGGTTGCCGCCTCCATAGAATATTTTATAACATGCCGGTGTGGCGGAATTGGCAGACGCGCACGACTCAAAATCGTGTTCCGTAAGGAGTGTCGGTTCGACCCCGACCACCGGTATCACTAAATTACCGTATTGCCAAGCGGTAAAAGAAGGATCCTGACATAAAATCAGGGTCCTTTTTTATTGTTTTCATGATGTGAAGATATTGAAAGAGGAATGAAGAAAAATAGTTCCGCATTTTACCCTTACTATTATATTCTTATGTCAAATAGCTACATGTGGTTTCATTTATATACAAAGTGAACTGCTCTTAGATGCCCCGTAAAACAAGCTGATATTTTACGGGGCATCTTTTTGATAGAGCAAAACATCTTATCTTAGATCTATCTTAATCGAGTGTGTATATAAACTAACCAGACAATCCCCAGACATATCATAATGATACCAGACAGGTAGTAGATGGAGTTAAGGCTATACATATCCAGCACGATAAAAGCTAATAGAGGACCAAGTGCAGCCCCAACGTCAATCACAATTGTATAAGCTGTCATCACCTTTACTTTATCGGATTTAGCTGCAGCTTTTATTGCTAAAGAATCAGTGATTGTAACAAAAAGTGTGGAAATCATCTGAAAGAATAAAAGCAAAATAATTAAAACGCCGACAGTCTTGAAGCTGACTAAGGCACTAATAATGATACCCCCAGCCAAAAGCGGAAATAAGATCACATGTGCAGGAATCTTTCTTTTATCTATTATATTTCCAATCTTTGGGGCGATAAAAGGATCCCAAGCCCAGCGTAAAGCTTGTATGAAACCAGTAAGCGTAGCAGCTCCAATAGTTATGTGCAGGACTGTCCATTCTGCATGATAGGTATCTTCAATCAATCTGCTTAACGTTGACGCGAATAGACCGAATACAATAAATCCCATCACCGTCCCTGTTATAAGAATCAACGTAATATAAGAGTTAATCCATTCTTTTACAGTTACTTTAGCTTGTGTTTGTTTAGGATTGTTTTTTGTACTTGGCACTAAGTGTATAACAGCGGGTATAGTAATCAGCCCTACGAGAGAGAACAACGTTGTTACCATTTTGATAGAAATAGAAGATTGATCAACCAATATTCCACCTGCAAGCATGCCAACTAAGCCACCCAGACCCCATAAGCCATTGTAAAGTCCGACATTTTTCCCATGGTTGGCTTCGGTCGTTGTTTCAATGACGGTCAGATAACCACCTATCCTCAGAAATGACCATGCGACTCCCCATAATGCACGCATGGTGAAAAGAAGCCAGAACTCTTTAAAGAAACCATAGCTGGCTGTTGTAAAGACTGCAATAATCAAAGAAATCAAGATACCAGTCTTCAACTGGAAGCGCTGATAGAACATCCCGACTAATGGATTTATCGGCAGACGGATAAAACGATTGATAGAAAGCAAGAGACCGACTTGCCAAATAGAAATCAATCCGAATTCTTGCCATTGAAGGGGTAACACAATAATGAACAGAGCATCCCCGAGTAAAGCAATAGCTGTGATTAGCGCAATTCCGATTACTTTATTTTTTGATGGATTCATAGATTTTGTTTTCCCATCCATTCAAGTATGTGCTGTTGTGCCTGGTATAAAGCTTGGTTTCGATGAAGGAAGGGGGAGAGACTATCTTCCTCAAAATCAGAAAGTGCCTTCCCGTCACTAAGCAAAAATATATCACTGTAGCCTCGGATATCCCTTTTGCTGCTTGTTGTAATCCATCCATGCATACTCCCATGGCAATCGGCCATTTCTCCAATGGGAAATAATATCGCTATACTGCTTGTGAAATTTGCCCTTCTTTTACTTGAAGGAACAGTTTCCAGCATGCGGAGAAGCTCGTTCGCTCGATCTTTATCTGTTCCAGGGAAAAAGCGAGCAGTTTTTACATTTGGGAAACCATTAAGACAGTCTACCGATAATCCTGAGTCTTCACCTAATATAATGTCATTTGGGTAATGTGCTTTTACTGCTTCAACCTTTAAATGCGCATTGCCGCTAAAAGTAAGTTTACTTTCATCAACGTCATGGATGTTTTGTGCAATGACAGTCGTATTTAAAAGCATATTACTAAAAAAAGCTCTAATCTGCTGTACTTTTTCTTTATTCCATGAAGCAATTACCAATCTCATAAATTCACCCTCCTGCATTTTAGTGTACCTTTTGAAAAGAGGGAAAAAAGTGTATAATTCTCTTTAACTCTTTTCCCCTTTTTAGGAAGGTTGATCTTATGACAATAATTGAGCATTGTGCAATGTTATACAGAGAATTGAACTGCACCGATAAAGTACTGGAAGTTAAGATGGCCGAGATATCGGATATTCTGTCCTGCTCTGTTAGAAATGCGAAGATAATCATTCGTAAATTAGAGGCTTTGCAATGGATTGAATGGGTTCCGGGCAAGGGGAGAGAGAATTGTTCAACAATAAAATTATTAAAAGATATGGACTCGATTATCACGGAGAAGGCAAAAGCCTTACTAAGTCCTGATAGCATTGACTCCTCCCTTCAA
The DNA here is from genome assembly GCF_047228925.1 of Terribacillus jepli. Taxonomy (NCBI): domain Bacteria; kingdom Bacillati; phylum Bacillota; class Bacilli; order Caryophanales; family Bacillaceae; genus Terribacillus; species Terribacillus jepli. The sequence continues at coordinate 2,793 of NZ_JBFEGH010000003.1, forward strand.
TTTTTAATGAACCAACATGTAAACAAATCGGTACAGCGGGAATTTATAGATTATGTTTTCCGTAGCTATCTTAATGAAGCAACATATGCAGAAGAAAATGAAATTGCAAAGCTTCAATTTCCATCGTACCGCCCGCTGCCAAGTTTAGATCCAGCCAAAGTTTGCCGACGTTCGGAAAATCATATGATGCGACACATATTCAGTCCGCTCGTTGTATATAAAGAAGATGCAAACGAATTTCACCCTCATCTCGCTCATCATTGGAAAAGTAATCAAGACTATACCAAGTGGACCTTTTATTTACAAAAAGGAGTTCGTTTTCACAATGGAAAAGAGATGACAGCCGATGATGTTCGTTATAGTTTTCTTCGACACCGGGATGGATCATCCCCTTATAAATGGATCGTACAGAATTTATCAGCAGTTAACAGTCTCCATACATACGCAGTGGAATTTTTGTTTCTCAAGCCATGTCATACCTTCTTACATTTAGCCTCTTGTTTAGGGGGAAGTATTGTGCCGGCAAGTAACAATAATGCTGAAGAAAAACAGATTGGCACTGGTCCTTACCGGATAGTTGAAAATAATGAAGAAAAATTAAAATTAAAAGTATTTGATGATTATTTCTTGAGGCGTCCATTTTTAGATGAAATCAACTTGTACTTCTTACCCGCACTCTATGATAATCATACTGTTATTGACAGCCATATTAGCAATCAGGAAATGAATTTCTATCATTATCCCTATATAGGGATAACAATACAGAGCTTCGAGGAATATACTTTTTTGGACCGGGGCAGCAAGTTGCTTACTCTTAACTTACGAAAAGGATTGCTTGCCGAGGATCGAATGTTAAGAAAAGCAATCTATCACTTTTTAGCACCTGAACAAATAATAAAAGACTTAGGTGGTACACGTTATAAAAAAGCATCTCGTCTTGTTGAAAAGTTTAAGAGCGAAGACATTTTCACTGCCAGGGAAGCCGGGAGATCAGCACTGGCCAGCAGCAAGTATATGGGGGAAACCCTTACCTTAATGAGTTATCAAGGAGCAGGTAATGAAACAGATGCCAGCTGGATACAAAAAAAGCTGTTAGAAGAAGGCATTAATATACAGATATCGATTTGCTCATATGACCAACTGCATGAACTTCCTCTTGAAGAGTCAGATTTTCTTTTAGGAGAACATCTGACCTACGAAAACGAGCTTTATACGTATTTAGCTGCATTCAAAGGAAACCACAGTTTATTGCGATATCACTTACCGCAGAATGACGTATTTCGCTTACCGGAAATGAGTGAACGGAGAACGATTCGCAGATTATGTGAATTGGAAGATAAGCTCATTGAAGAATATGGGCAGATTCACCTTTATAAGATAAAACAGTTTGCTTTTTATCCTAGTTATGTAAAAGATGTGCACTTCAACTCTCTTGGGTGGATTGATTTTACGAAGATTTGGTATGAGAAAGAAGATTAGACAGGATGTGCAACACATCCTGTCTTTGCTATTTAGATTATACTGTATTTGGATTTGGAACATTAATATCTTTAGAAATTACTAAATTGAATTGACTGAAAACTACAATTATATTATCATTCTAACATGTTTGATATATTTGAATATTCTATATTCCGGTATATGGAAAAATACATCAAGTAGTTAGGAGACTCTCATGTCGCAATTATTAGCATTAGTCATACTTACCCTTATTCTATTCATTGGAGATCTGGTTGCCGTGCGAACGAAAGCTTGGGTGCCGTCTGTCTTCGTTTGTGCGATATTATTTCTCGTAGGATATTGGACTTTCTTCCCAGCAGACATCGTATCGGTGGCTGGTGTTCCGCCAGTGGTAGCTACGATGATGATGTACCTGTTGATTACCAATATGGGGACATTGCTGTCACTTAAAGAATTAAAAAAGCAGTGGAAAACGATTGTAATTGCACTGTCTGGTATTTTGGGAATCGTTGTTTTGCTGCTGACGGTTGGAACACTTATTTTCGGTTTTGAAACAATGGTCGTAGCGATTCCGCCTTTAGTCGGCGGAGTAGTTTCTGCGCTGATTATGTCTGATGCAGCTGGTGAGGCTGGTCTTTCATCTTTGGCAGTGTTTGCTATCGTCATTTACGTGATGCAAGGTTTTGCAGGCTATCCGATTACATCATTTGTACTGAAAAAAGAAGGGAAGCGATTGCTGAAGCTTTATCGGAATGGAGAACTTCAAGTGGACGTGAATGATAAAGAAAAAGAAGAAATAGCAGCTACTGTGGAAGCAGCACCATCCAGATGGAGACTGCCTGAAAAATATAATACGGATTTCTTCAAGTTCTTCAAGCTGGCACTAGTTTCTTATGCAGCGTATCTTGTATCAACTCTGTTGACACCACTATTTTCAATCAGTCCATTCGTCCTTTGTTTGTTGTTCGGGGTTATTGCCTCTAGTGTAGGTTTCCTTGAAAAGCAGGCATTGCAAAAGGCAAATGGATTTGGAATTGCAATCTTGGTGCTGATGCTGTTTATCTTCGACGGGTTGAATCAGGCTACACCAAGCATGATGCTTCAAATCTTGTATCCGCTGGTAGGAACCATCATCCTTGGAGTTATTGGAATGTATATCTTCTCCTTTATTGCCGGTAAGATTTTAGGGGTCAGCAAGAATATGGCATTTGCTGTTTCCCTGACGGCACTTTACGGTTTCCCGGCGGATTATATTATTACAAACGAAGTAATCAAGTCTTTGACCGAGAATGAAAAGGAAAGAGAAGTATTAACGAGCCGTATGCTTCCGCCGATGCTTGTCGGGGGTTTCATCACAGTCACCATCGTATCAGTTGTATTAGCAGGAATCTTCGTCGGTTTCTTATAATGGAGGTATGGAAAGAATGAGTGAAATAAAGGAACGTATTGAAAAACATATCGAGGCATTGGAACAGTTTACCGCAACACCTGGCAATGGTACCACTCGGCTCACATACAGCGAGGAAGATTTACAAGCCCGCAATTATATCAAAGAAGAAATGCAAGCATCCGGTTTGAAAGTAGTCGAAGATGGTTTTGGCAATATATTCGGGAAGCTGGAAGGTACCTTACCGGATGCTCCCAGTGTAATGATTGGTTCACATTTTGATTCTGTGCCAAATGGAGGGGCATATGATGGTCCTGCTGGAGTAGTGGCAGCTCTTGAGGTGGCGCAGCTTTTTAAAAAGAATGGATTGAAGCCAACATATCCGCTTGAAATCGTAGCGCTAGTGGAAGAAGAGGGTTCACGCTTTGGCGGCGGATTGATGGGTTCACGAGGAATCACTGGTTTGCTGAGTGAAGCTGATTTTAACAGCTTAAAGGATAAGGATGGAATCTCCACAGTAGAAGCAATGCGGAAGATAGGCTTGAACCCATCGCTGCCAAAAGGAAGAGATTCAAAAACAATGAAGGCTTTTCTTGAATTGCACATTGAGCAGGGGCCAATATTAGAGGAGAAAAGCATCCAAATCGGTGTTGTTGAAGCGATTGTAGGTTTGACTCAATATGAAGTGACAGTGAAAGGGCAGGCGGGACATGCTGGAACAACTCCAATGGACCGCCGCGCAGATGCTTTGGTAACTGCAGCAAAAATCATCAGTCAACTGCCTGCGCTCGCGATTGAAGAAGGAAATGGTACTGTACTTACGACAGGACGTCTTCATGTCTTTCCCAATGGAGCAAATGTTATTCCGGATAAAGTTGTATTTACGGTTGATATCCGATCCGGAAATGAAGAAAACGTGCAAAACGTGATTGTGAAAATGAAGGATTGCATAAACCACCATCAAGGAAATGGAATCGAGGCCCTGGCTGAAGAGCAGCTTTACATTCAGCCTAAGTTGCTGAATGAAAATATCAGAACACTATTGAAAGAGAAGAGCAGTATGAGTGATGGTTCCTATTGCTCCATCAATAGCGGAGCGGGACATGATGCGATGATCTTTTCTGATTTCACCGATGTTGGGATGTTATTCATTCCAAGTAAAGCCGGGCTGAGTCACTGTCCGGAAGAATGCTCGGACTCAAGAGATATAGCTAAAGCAGTAGAAATTTTCTATGAAGCAGCGAAAAAATTGACGGAGGCTAAAATGACGACATTCAGTTAAGGCATGGCCTTAGAACAGGAATAAGTCTGCACATTAGTAGTAGAGCTAGGCACCATCTAAGTGGTACCTAGCTCTTTTCTTCTTTTATTTACTTTGTACCCATCCAATCAAATGCGCTGCGATTCAGCTTTCCAGCTCCTGCTCCATCAGATGCAGTGAGCTGATTAATCAAGTTCGCCGGGTCATCTGTACTATAGCTGTATGGAAGTTTGCTGAATCCATTCCAGGAGAAGGGGATCGCCGGCGCGGGTTCTGGAGCCAGCGGACTTCCGCTAGTGGTACTGTCGCCGCGGAATGTATTGCCGTTATTACTGTAGATCGTATCCAGTGCTAGTATTTTTCCGGTATATGAATTATCGGCGGCATCTTTCTGATTGTTTTTCATCGGCTGTGTGACATCCTTGATTACTGATTTCTCCAAAAGCAAGGCACCGCCTTCTGTGGAGATGGCACCATTATTTGTAACAGTGAAGTGATAGCCTTTCGATTTGATCGCTTTACTCATGCTGGATGTAATTCTGTTTTTGGCTTCTACAAGTCCTGTATTATTCATGACGATATTGTAAGCATGGGCATTTCCGCCTCGAAGACGTGGTATCCTATCCTGTATATTTTCGTAATAATTATGATGAAGCGTGATTTCCAGATCGGCATTATCAGATGCAAAGGATGATGCCCCGATCAGATGGGATTTCTTTTGTCCGGCAGCAATATCGATGATATCGTTCTTGCTTAGGCCGACTGCACTGCTGCGAAGATATGCATACATTGGGTAGGACGCTTTATTCTTCTCCATAGCATTGATTTGCTGTGTCACCCAGCTATCGGGACCCTTGTCGTCCCCTTTGAATGCGGACCAAGAAATGGTGACACCATTGCTGCCTTTTTTAACATCAACAATTCCATCATAGGCTTTATTGAAAGTGCTATGGTCGATCCAGACGCCTTCGCTTGCGCCTTCAATCGTAATGTAATCCCAATCGTTCCTATCATAGTCTCCTTTTGTAGATTCATCCCATTCCCAGAGCTCATCAAATTCCAAATTGCGTATGATGATGTTTTTGCTTCGCTTGATAATGATGCCCGCGTGTTTTATCTTGGATCCATTCTTTGAGAAGATCGTCAATCCATCGAAGCTGTCGATTGCAAGCTTGCTTACACCGCTCTCTTTCAAAACAGGATGTGTTAGCGGTGTATTATGCTGAGAGAATGGCGATGTCTTGGCAGAAGAAGGAAGTTCATTCCACCCCAGATCAAGGTCATTCATGATTTCGATAACTTTTACATCGGAGCCTTTTTTTAGTGCTTTGGCAAGATCGGTCGCATTATACACTTTTCTGTACGCTGGATCGGTCTCTTCCAGCACACCGCCCCCTGTCGTACCTTGGGCAAAGCCTGTCAAGCTATAATTGTTTTCTGCGTGGACAGTTTGACTAAATGGCAGCGCCCCTAAGATTGCAGCTAGACATGCCCAGGTCATCCACTTTATTACGTTTTTCACAGAATTCCCTCCCTGTTTATGTAATATATGTAAAATACAAATATTAACTTACCATAATATGCGTCGGGCTAATACCACTTTTTCTAAATTGCATATATATAAGTAATACAAATCTCATGTATATTTGGTTATTAATTCCAATTCATGGTCCGATGTTAATCATTTTATGATTTTTAAATATTTTTAGATATTCACAATCTCTTAATGATAAATTAATAGTAGTTCTCTACACTGATAGAGAAGAGTCGACAAATGCAGCGGGGCAGATATTTGTATAATCTGTCGACTTTATTATTTATTTGGGGGTATCTAAAATATGATGTATAAGAAGCGTTTAAGATTTTCGCTGAGTGTTGCTGCAATTATTACAATCCTATCATCAATTGTTTTACCTACTAGTACATACGCAGATGATGGGAACGGAGAAAACTTCTCGTTGACAATCATGCATATGAACGACACACATGCACATGTGGAGCCGCTGCCGAATATGATTACTGCGATTAAGGAAGTCCGTGCGGAAAATCCGGATGCATTACTGTTTAACGCAGGAGATGTTTTTTCGGGAACACTTTATTTTAACCAGTTCAAAGGACAAGCTGATTTGGCACTTATGAATATGATGGATATTGATGCGATGACGTTCGGGAACCATGAATTCGATTTGGGCTCCAGTGAAAATGGTCATAAGTCGCTATCTGAGTTCATTGCAGGAGCTGACTTCCCATTCGTCTCTGCCAACGTCGATTTTTCTGGGGATGCTTATGTTGGAAACAAGGTGACCAATACGTTCACAGAAGATGCACAGGATAGCACAGTGTATGACGGTATGGTGAAAGAAATAAACGGGGAGAAGATAGGTATTTTTGGGCTGACAACAGAGGAAACACTGGAAACTTCCAGCCCGGTTAACGCAAAAATCTCCAATTACGCTGCAGAAGCAGAACGAGCAGTATCTGCTTTTGAGGAAATGGGAGTAGACAAGATTGTAGCGCTTACCCATATTGGATATGACAGCAACCCTGCGGTGGGTAATGATTTAATGCTTGCAGAGCAAGTGGATGGTATCGATGTTATCGTCGGGGGCCATTCTCATACCAAATTGGAACAGCCTACAGTGGTCAATACGGATGAAAACGGCACAGCAAAAGATCCCACAGTAATTGTGCAGGCATATCAATATGCTGAAAATCTTGGGAAATTGGATGTGGAATTCAATGGTCAAGGTCAAGTCGTAGGCTATGAAGGTCGTTTGATCGATGTCACAGGGAAACAAGCCGATCCGGATGCAGTAAACGCACTTGCTGCTTATAAAAATGAAGTAGATCAAGTTTCCAACGAGGAGATAGGAGCTATTGCTCAAAAGCCGCTTACTAATCCAAGACTTTCTGATAGTGACATAAGTGTACGGGCTGATGAAACAGAACTAGGCAACTTAATCACGGATGCGATGCTCGCCAAAGCACAGGAAAAAATGCCGGAAGTTTCGATAGCCATGCAAAATGGCGGTGGCATTCGTGCAGCAATCGATCAAGGTCCGATCACAGTCGGGGAAGTGATTGCTGTATTGCCATTTGGTAATGACCCTGCTGTCGTGCAGCTGAGCGGTGATGAAATCAAACAGATACTGGAATACAGCGTCCATTTAGCCCCTGCAGAAAGCGGCGGCTTCCTGCAGGTTTCCGGCATGAAGTTCACTTATGATAGTACGAAGGAAGCAGGTTCCCGTGTTGTAAGCATGCAAGTGAAAGATGGGGACGGGTATGCAGATATCCAGCCTGATCAAATGTACGCTGTAACAACAAATAATTTCACAGCAAAAGGCGGAGATGGTTACGATGTATTTGCCCAAGCATATGCGCAAGGCCGTGTGCAAGATCTTGGGGAAATAGACTGGGAGCAATTCCGTGATTATATGGTGGAGGATTTGAACGGTGAAGTGAACCCGGTCATTGAGGGACGTATTACGGATCTGGAAGGCAAAGAGCCGGAGCCGACAGAACCACCAGAGGAGCCGAAAGAAGAAATTCCAGATCCAGGTGAAGAAACTCCAGATCCAAATGATGACGGACCACAGGAAGATCCAAAAGATGACAATAAACCGAAAGACGAAGATAAAAATGATCAAGACGATAAAGACAGCACACCACCGCCAAGCAGCCAAAATAATAACGGCAACGGCAGCAACTCAGGTGGCAGCATTGTAAAAGTCTCTGATGACAAGACGAGCCCAATCAGCAGTGGAAATAAGCTGCCGAACACGGCAACGAACATGTATACGTACATGCTGGCGGGAGCGATATTGCTGGTAGCAGGTGCAAGTCTCTTTATCATCAAAAGAAAGAAAGCGAAAGCTTAATTAATACAAATAAGGATGCTGCATGGAGCAGCATCCTTTCTTTATAACTGTTCAGCTTCTTCTTCTCTATTAACCTTATTTATCAAAGCTTCTTCTGCCATCTTGAATCCTTCGATGACAGTATCTTCCTCAACTTCGATCATGATGCAGCGTTTATTGTTGAAAACAACTTGCCGTACGTAACGAAGATCTTCCGGGCTGATTGCAATATTGGCAACTTTCGTTTTGATTTTGATGGATTTGGAATTGTACTTGGGCAACACACTGGTGGCTTTCATTTCATATTTCTCATCATCAATGACTTTTTGATAAGCCGTTTCCACTTTTTCCGGTGTCACGTCTTCTACACCGCTCATTGTCAGGACGCGTTGGATATCCTGTCGATCAAGCTTTGGTGCTTCTTCTTCTTCATTCTCTTCTACTACACGATTTATTTCCTCATACACACTTGCAAGGGCGGAGGTATTAAGCTGATCGCCGGTAATATCTTTGACTATCTCTTCAAAGACGCTTTTATCATCTCTTGCTGTCATGATTTCTTCAGCATTTAAAACGTCCTCGATAAATGCGGTATCTGGTTCGTATGCTTTTGCTGTGGAGTACAGCACATGATTCACGTCAGCGGCGCTGTCGTTGAAGCAAGGGAACAAAAATCCTGATAGCGGCGCTTGCAGGTTGATTACAGGATTTACTGTGACATTGTATTTGAATTCTCTTTCCACATAATCAAATTCCAGTTCTTTCTTCGGTTCCTGTGTTTTATTGATGCTGCAAAGCAGGAATTGGTGGGAATACATCGTGTCATTCGCGTTTTCCTCTGATTCCTCACTTTGGCGTTTCTGCGCTTTCAGGTATTCCGCCTTGATGAAGCTGATGACAACATCATGTTCATACTGTCTGTCTTCCAGCATCTTTGCAACAAGCTTCAGCATATCATTTGTCCATTCCTCGACATCATTCGTGAGCAGGCCGCGATGCAGGATGAATTGACTGCTGTCCTCTGCATCACGTTTGAATTTCAGTTCGAATAATTTCTCATCCAGCTGTCCAGCCAGTACTTTTTTGAAATTGCCAAGGAAGAGCTCCTGCTGGTCTTCATCCAGCATACCGAATGGCATGCTTTCGTGATGGTAAATGTCGCTGGATTCCTTCATGATATAAACATTGAATATATTTGAGATTTTGAGCTTATCATTGCCTTTTTTGAATTGTCTCCGGATAGTTGCGATGTCTTTTTTATTCATATCGTTTCCCGTTCCTTATTGATAGAGTGAAATGCACGTTCACTTATTTTAACATAGACATAGGGTGCGAAACGGGACTTTTATTGTTGGGTTTTGTTATATATTCAATTTGTTTTATGGATAATTATGTTAATATGGGGGTGAATCTATTAGCTAAGGAGTTTTTTGAATGAGGCATATTTTTTCTCTGGAAAATACAGAAGATTACAACAAGTATCAAAGCCTGATAGAGGAGTTCAAAGAAAAATTATCAGCCTTTCAGCGTAGACTGCAAATAGACTATCAATTGATCGATTTGCCAAAGGCGATTGTCTGGACCGCTTCTGAACTGGCTACTTCCGTGTTTTCTGAAGTTCCGATTCCAGCCTTTACAAATAAGGATATCATCTATATGACGCCGGAGCTTACAGCATGGAAAAGACTTTTTATCGAGCAGCTTGAAGGACATGATTATCCGGAAATAAAGGCTTTCTATGAGCAGATCTCCAGCAATCAAGTTCTGGCAATTGCAGGGCACGAGTTGACCCATCATTCTGATTTGTTTTTGGATGAATTTGATGATGATAGGGAAGGGGGCATATGGTTCGAGGAAGGCATGTGCGATTATTTATCCAGAAAATATCTGTTAGGAGAGCAGGAGTTTATGGATATCAGCAATATAGAATATAAGCTGATAAATATTTTTAAAGACAAATACGGAAATCATTCCTTGGAGGATTTCGGCAGCAGTTCCTATGAAGGCAGCCTAACTAGTATTATGTACGATTACTGGCGGAGCGGATTTACTGTTAGGTATCTGGTCGAGAAAAAGTTTGATAACAATGTGTGGAAAGTATTTGAGCAGTATCACAAATGGGATAAAGAAGGACGCAAGGTTACATTATTAGAATACTTTGATGTAGCTAATCTAATATAATCTATCTGACATGTAAGAAAACAGGAGGATGTTAGCCCCCTGTCTTTTCATCATATCTATAGGCGGCTAGTTGACTTGATAGGATGTCGAGCGCCGCTTGCTTTTTGGCAATCACCTCGCATCCTCTATCGTCATATACAAAAAAGATGATATCCTTGCTTTTGTTGACAAAAAAGATATCTGGATAGCTGACATAGCTTTTGAATCTTGGTTTGAGAGGAGGGAAGTCTTCGTTACATGCAGCTTGAAGGATAGCGGGAATCCTGATATCAGCTGATTTACAACACAGGGAAAGCTGCTGGTATTCAAAAAGGTTATCATCTTCCTCTTCGACTTCAAAAGGATAAGGCAATGTCTGTGCCTGAATCTGATAGAGCAAATCTTTCTTTTTTACATAAGGTTTAATCGTGCGCGTTTTTTTTATCATTGTATTTTTCATCTTATACAGATTGGCAACAAGATAGAGCTCATCATCAGCATCAAATAAACGGTTGAAAATAGTCAATGTTTGATGATAGACAAGATGGAACCGATCCATATTGAGCTGGTCATCGTCCAGCAATTGATAGATATCTCCGCCGAGCTCGATGTGGATACCTGTATGCCATTGATCGTAAATACTTGGAACCAGTTCAAGATTGGGAAAGCGGCTTACTAGATAGTCTTTTACATGCATAACAATCACTCCTTAACTGCTACCGCTAGTGTATTATTATAGTATATTTAAATGGCAGGAGAGAAGTATAGGAATATCCATTTTACTGTACCGCCCGAGATTGATATAAGAGAATTGCGGATATACAAAATTCGAGTTTTACATCTTATGAAGCGGCAACGAAAGAAGCATGCTTGAACGGATGGAAATTCTCGGCTATGTCGTTGGGTTCGGTTATACAGCAGCGCTATAACAGATGATTTGTCTGCACATACAATACTAAATCCTGCTAAAGCATACTCAGTTTAGCGGTACATCCTGATTATAGAGGGCAAGGGATTGCAGCGGAGTTGCTGAACGAATTGGAAAAAGTGTGTGTGATATCAAAGGCAGGGAATTACTTTGACATGCTTGGATTATTTGGTTCCCAAAGGGTATTGTAAGGAAGGGAGATTGGATTCCGTTCAAGCAGGTAAGGTTAAAGAAAATGAAAGTGATTGCTCCTGTAAATAAGTAGACAGCCCACATTACGTGGGCTGTTTCACATTTGTCAAAGCTGCTTCCTTCGCACGAACGAGCGGAATGACTTCACGACCGAAGCGCTCCAAATCTTCTTCATAATGAAAGTGACCGGTCAGGACAAGGTCGACACCGATTTCTTTCAGGCGAATGATTTGATCGGCAACTTGTTCGGCTGTACCGATCAGGCCGGTTTTGAAGCCGTCATTATATTGGACAAGGTCCTCATAAGAGGAGTCTGCCCACATGCCTTGTTTGCTGCGGGTAGCTTGGCCTGCATCCTTGACCGATTCCCGGAAACCTTCGACGGCTTCGTTATCGGCATGAGTGACAATATCTCGTAGGAGGGATACAGCTTCTTCTTCTGTATCCCGGACAATGGCAAATCCGTTTACGGCAAATTTCACTTCTCGGCCTTCTTTGGCTGCCCGTGCCTTTACATCTTCAATTTGCTCCTGGAAGCCCTCCAGCGTATTGCCGTTCATAAAGTAATAATCCGACACGCGGGCTGCCATATCCCTGGCCACTTCTGAATTGCCGCCCTGGAATATCGGAATCTGGTTCTTTGGCTTTGGCTTTAATGGGGCATCCGTCAATCGATAAAAATCTCCCCGATAAGTAGCTTGTTCTTCTTCCCACAGTGCCCGAAGCACGCGGATGAATTCCTCGGAACGACGGTAGCGTTCGTCATGATCGAGCCAATGCTCGCCGTAGCTGATGAATTCTTGTTTGAACCAGCCACTGACGACATTGACAGCTGCGCGGCTACCGCTGATATGATCCAAAGTGGCAAGCATCTTCGCGTAGACGCCAGGATGCCAAAGCCCAGGGTGGACAGCAGAAATAAGGTTCAGTTTTTCAGTGACACTGGCAAGAGCAGAAGCGAGCGTTATCGCCTCCAGCTGTTTATCCGCCCCGTAGCTTGCGATGAAGCGCGTTTGCAGCAGGGCGTATTCAAAGCCATTCTGTTCGGCGATTTGCGCGTAGCGTTTGTTCGCTTCAAAGCTCCAATCCGTCTTTTGCGGCAATTTGGAAATGACCAGTCCGCCGCTCACATTCGGTACCCAATAAGCAAATTTCACATTCTCTGTCATGTTTATCCTCCAATAGAGTTTGCTTATCAAGACGTATACGAAACCAGCCCTTCTCCATAAAAGAGAAGGGCTGCGGATATGTAACTGCCATCCGTACACGCTTCTCATCTTCAGGATGTATTCATCCTTCTGAAATTGGCACCGTGCTGTTTACAGTCGGTTGCCGAGGCTTCACTGGGTCAGTCCCTCCGCCTCTCTTGATAAGAAAACTATTTTTTTGTGATTTTATCCAAAATTTTCTGACTTGTCAACCTAGTTTGTGCAATTGTGAATTCGTTCTGTTAAGCTGAAGGAAGATAGATACTTTTGCTTGTAATAAGAGGAGGATGACCGATGAAGAAGATCATCAATCGGCCGGAGGATGTCGTCTTGGAAATGTGCCATGGATTGGTATTGGCGCACCCGGAACTCGAGTTATTGAAAAAGTACAAAGTGATTAAAAGGAAACGACCGCAAACGGATAAGGTGACGCTGATCAGCGGTGGCGGCAGCGGGCATGAACCTTCCCATGCAGGTTTTGTCGGAGAAGGTATGCTGGATGCCGCGGTATGCGGGGATATGTTTGCTTCGCCTTCCCAAATTCAGGTCTATCAAGCAATCAAGGAAACAGCGGGTGAGAAGGGTACATTGCTGATCATTAAAAATTACAGCGGGGATATCATGAATTTCAAGAATGCTGCCCACTTGGCCGAGGAAGATGGGCTGGAAGTGGATTATGTAAAAGTGGATGATGATATCGCTGTCGAGGATAGTCTGTATACAGTCGGCAGGCGTGGTGTTGCCGGTGTCGTCCTTGTGCATAAGGTTGCCGGTGCTGCCGCTGCCGAGGGACGCGACTTGCAGCAAGTGAAAGCAGTTGCCGAAAAAGCTGTTTCCCGCACACGCAGCATCGGTGTTGCCTTGACTTCCTGTACCTTGCCTGGAGGTGAACCGACTTTAGAACTGGCAGAGGATGAGATGGAGTATGGTGTGGGTATTCATGGTGAGCCAGGGATAAGACGCGAAAAGGTTCTGTCAGCAGATGAGCTGGCAAAACGCATGGTCGATGACTTGCTGAAAGAAGGGCAGCCTGAAGAAGACGCGGTATTGCTGATCAATGGATTCGGCGGGACGCCATTGCAGGAGCTGTACTTGTTCAACCAGTCAGTCAATCGGGAGCTGGCAGAGCGCAATATAAAATTAAACCGGATATTCGTCGGCAATTATATGACTAGTATCGATATGGCGGGTGTTTCGGTAACCATCATGTCACTTGATGAGGAGCTTCGCACATTGCTTTCCAGCCATTCAGATACACCTGCTTTCAAGATCGATGGGCCGGTGGAGCAGCCAGCGTTTGATGAGGTGGAAGAATCAGCTGAAGAGACGGATGTATCTTTCCAAGTGGAAACAGACAGCACGTATGCACAAGTAAAAGGAGCTTCTATCACACTGGAAAATGTCATTTACTTAGTAGATAAAATGAGTGAAATCATCATTGAGAATGAAGCGGCTTTCAACAAGCTGGATACGCACGCAGGGGATGGTGACTTCGGTAATAGTGTAGCAAAAGGCTTCCGTCAGTTGAAAAGGGAATGGAAGCAGATTCTCGATCAAGACAGCCTGACAATTGCGAAATTCCTCGACGGTGCTTCCATGGTGATCATGGAGCATTGCGGAGGTGCATCAGGTCCGATATGGGGCGGGGCTTTCCGAGCTGCAGGTAAAGCGGCAGAAGGCAAGCAGGAGCTTTCCGTTTCGGAATTCGCTGACACGCTGCAACGTGTTGTAGCAGCTATCCAGGATATCGGGGAACGTTCCTTCGGCCGCGGGGCGGAAGTTGGCGATAAGACATTGATCGACGCCCTTGCGCCATGTGCAGACAGCTGGCAGCAGAGTGCGACTTCTGGTGAAGATGTGAAGACTGCCTTTCAAAAAGGTGCTGAGGCTGCAGTTGATGGTGCGGAGAAGACAAGGGAAATCGTTGCACGGATGGGACGCGCCGGTACGGTGGGAGAGCGCAGTCTAGGTTATCCGGATGCTGGGGCACATGCTCTTGGAGTCATCTTTACCAAGTTGGCGGAAAGCCTGGAGTGAAGGTGAAAAAGCTAGTTGGCTGTGGGGAAATCTCCACGGCCACTTTCCATTGAGGCAAAATGTTATAAATAAAAATTATATGTGAATGAAGCAATTATCATGTTGGAAAGAGCGAACAATTGTTATATTTTGGGTAGGGAATCGAAAAAAGGAGCGCTATATATGATAGAAGGATTATATGAAGCACATTTACCGGTAAGTAAGCTGAAAAATTCTATTGAATTTTATGAAGGACTTGGGCTCGAGCTTTCCCATATCCATGAAGATAGATTAGCTTTCTTTTGGATCAAAAAAGACCATAGCTGGCTCGGTCTCTGGGAATCGGATAAAGCAGAGCTTGAATATCACCCGTCAATCAGACATGTCGCATTTCAAGTAAGCTTGGAAAATCTGAAACATGCATCTGGATGGTTAAAAGAGAGAGGATATCACCCAAGGGAGGCCTTCGGTTTTGGTCCTCACGAGCCTTTTGTGATGGCTCATGATGGAATGGCGCATGCAAAGATCCATTTCAATGATCTGGATGGAAATAGTCTGGAGCTTATCACGAAAATAGCAAACCCAAACAATGTAACTGCAAGAATGTATTTAAGTGAATGGGAGAAAATCCACGCCTGATTAATCCGCAGGAATGTCATACAGTGATAGTGAAGGAGGAATGAAATATGACAAATCAATTATTGAAAGCTATATCCATATCCCGTCCAATCATCCAAGCTCCAATGGCAGGGGGCATCACGACAGCAGAATTGGTTGCTTCTGTATCTGAAGCGGGTGGCTTGGGAATGATCGGTGCCGGTTATCTGGATGGTGAAAGCACCCGCCATCAAATACGGGAGGTAAAAGCAGGGACCAACAAACCTTTTGGCATCAATTTATTTGTTCCGACACCTTATAAAATAGAAAAAGAATTGATTGAGAAAGCACAGGAAGCGCTTGAGCCCTTTCAAAAGAAACTGGATACATCAGTGGTAAATGAATTCACTTCCTATGAGCAAATCTTGGAAACTTTTAATGAACAGGTAAATGTAGCGATCGAAGAAAAAGTACCGGTTTGCTCTTTCACTTTTGGAATTCCTGTTCCTGATGTGATTCGTTCTTTGAAGCAAAAAGGTATATATACGATCGGGACGGCAACTACATTATCAGAAGCAAAAGCAGTCGAGGAGTCCGGAATGGATGCTGTTGTCATGCAGGGTAGTGAAGCCGGAGGGCACCGAGGGAATTTTCTCGCTGATGTGGAGCAAAGCATGATTGGGTTGATGGCACTCATACCGCAAACCGTTGATCAAGTGAAGATCCCAGTCATAGCTGCGGGAGGTATAATGGATCGCCGCGGCATCATGGCGGCTCAATGTTTGGGTGCCCAAGCCGCACAGCTAGGTACTGCCTTTTTAACTTGCAAAGAAAGTGGTGCCAATGAGATCCATAAGCAAGCTATCCTGGAGCAAAAGCAAGAAGATAAGACGACATTGACGCGGGCGTTCTCTGGTAAAGCTGCCAGGGGGATTGAGAATGACTTTATCCGTGATATGCGGAAGGATGAGTGGGAATTGCCTGACTTCCCCATCCAGAATACCTTGACAAAATCCATCCGCTCCGCAGCAGCACAGAACAACGATAAAGAAGCAATGTCCTTATGGTGCGGCCAAAACCCAAATGCCGCAGAGCCTATCACTGTTTGGGAACTGATGCATAAACTAGTGGACGAAGCATAATAACGATAACGGAATGATAGGTGATAGTCTTGGATAAATGGTTGGAATGGGCAAGAAGAATACAGGCAATCTCCCAGGCAGGATTACATTTTTCAAAAGATGTATTCGATCGGGAGAGATATGAGGAACTGCAGCAGCTTAGCTCGGAGATTATCGCAAACTACACAGGGCAGTCAGCAGAGGAAGTCAAAGAAATACTTGCAGCCCAAAAGGGATATCCTACTCCGAAATTGGATATACGCGGTGTTGTTTTCCAGGATGGGAAGCTGCTGTTGGTAAAGGAAAAGATGGATGAGCGCTGGTCGCTGCCGGGCGGATTCTGTGAATTAGGGCTGTCGGCCAGTGAGAACGCGGTAAAGGAAATCCAAGAGGAATCTGGATACGACGTTGTGCCGAAGAAACTTTTAGCGGTGCTGGATTCGGATAAGCATACCGACAAGCCGCAAATGTTCCACTACTACAAAATCTTCCTTCAATGCGAGATTGTCGGCGGTGGAGCGCAGGAGGGTGTGGAGACGAGCGAAATCGGATTCTTTGATGAAACGGAACTGCCGCCTTTGTCCTTGAAAAGAAATACGGAAACACAAATCAATATGTTGTTTGAATTTCTGCGTAACCCGAAAAAAGAAAGCGTATTTGACTAGGATAAAACGTTATATGCACCAAAAGGTTGGAGGTGAAAAATATCACTACTGTCATTTATATGGTCAGACATGGCGAATCTCCCAAGGAAGGTAATGAAAGAACGAGAGGTTTGACTGGTAAAGGAAAGCTGGACGCATGCAGGATAACCGAATCCTTGAAAGGGGAAGAGATAGAAGTTTTCGTTACAAGTCCATATAAGCGGGCTGTCGAAACAATCCGTGATTTGGCGGAACATATGGGTAGAAAAGTGGTTGAAATGGAGGATCTTCGAGAACGTGTTTTTGCCTCTGGTGAAAAGAGGATATCTGACGAAGAATTGATTCCTCTGTTGGAGAAATCTTTTGCGGATCCAAGTTTTTCCTTAACTGGAGCAGAGTCGAATGCTGCTTGTCAGAATAGGGCGATAGCGGTATTGAAGGATATTCTGAGTATCCATAAAGGGAAAAAAATTGCGATTGCTATGCATGGTGCAATCATGACATTAATGATGGGGTACTATGATAGTCGCTATGATTTGGATTTCTTATTACATACATCCAAGCCTGACATATATAAGATGGTGTTCGATCAAAATGAACTGGTAAGGATGGATAGGATATGGAATTCTGCCCGGATTCATTCAATCTATAAGAAACTAATAACTATAGGAGAGAAACATGAAAATAATCGTGATAGGCGCAACAGGAACAATTGGTACGGCAATAGTAAAAAAACTCAGGGAAGAGCATGATGTAATTAGTGTTGGCAGTAAAAGCGGTGATTACCAATTGGACTTAACTTCTCCTGTGGAAATTGAGAAAATGTTTAAGAGAATCGATAATGTAGATGCAGTGGTCAGTGCTACCGGATCAGCTTCATTTGAGAAGTTGGAGAATATGACACCAGAGCTGAATGCTGTTGCAGTTCAAAGCAAGCTGCTAGGTCAGATAAACTTGGTTTTGATTGGACAACATTATTTAAATGAAAACGGCAGTTTTACACTGACAACAGGTGTTATGATGGATGACCCAATCTTACAAGGGTCATCAGCTGCCATGGCAAACGGCGGTGTAGCTGCTTTTATAAAATCAGCAGCAATCGAATTGAAAAAAGGTATTCGAATAAATAGTGTAAGTCCAACTATTGTGGAAGAATCGCTGGCTGTGTATGGAGATTTCTTCAAAGGTTTTAACCCAGTCCCGGTAGACAGAGTTGCCAATGCATACATAAAAAGTGTGGAAGGCGCTCAAACAGGTCAGAATTATCGAATCTATTAATTAAATTCGGTATCTATGCAAATAGGGAAGCAACCTGCAAAAACAGGTTGCTTTTTCCTATTAATAAGGTGTATTTTTGTAATTCTTCCAAAGGACAATTCCGAGGTGCGGATCAATGATCCAGCTGCCGCCAATCATAGCAATCTTGAAGCTTTCCATGACTTCGATGGTTTAAGCAGCTCCAACGGGCATCTGTATCGATAAGACTTGATGTACTTAGCCTAATTGACGTTTAAATGCTTTACTGGCGAAAAGATAAGCGATAAACATGATGCCGATGCACCAAGCAAGTGCGACCCAAATATCGTTGCCAACAGATTCTTCATACAAGAGGGCACGAATTACATTTACGATTGAAGTTACCGGCTGGTTTTCGGCAAATGTCCGGACAAATCCAGGCATGGTTTCGGTTGGGACAAAGGCAGAACTGATAAATGGTAGGAAAATCAGCGGGTACGAATAAGCTGTTGCTCCTTCCATGGACGCGGCTGTCAATCCTGGAATGACAGCCAGCCACGTCAGTGTTAGCGTAAACAGGCCGAGTATCCCAGCAACAGCGAGAAAATGCAGGATATCAGCAGGGGAACGGAAGCCCATCAAGAGCGCAACGAGGATAACCACCGCGCTAGTAAGTGCATTGGAAACCAGTGAGGTCAATACATGAGCCCACAATATAGATGATCGCTTGATAGGCATGGTAGCAAAACGCGCCATCAACCCGCTCTTTACATCCGTAAATAATCGGACGGAAGTGTAAGCAACTCCGGATGCAATAGTCATCAGCAAGATTCCTGGTAATAAATAATTGATGTAATTGTCGGTGCCTGTCTCTATGGCGCCACCGAATACGTAGACGAAAAGCAGTAGCAGCATAACCGGCATTATTGCCACCGTTATAATTGTATCCGGGCTTCGCAAGATATTGCGCATTAAACGATCTAGTAATATCCCTGTTTGGCTCTTCATTTACATCTCCTCCTTTTTACCGATTATGGCGAGGAAGATTTCTTCCAATGTCGGCTGTTTCTCAATGTAATCCACTTTCGGGGGTGGAAACATCCCTTTAAGTTCAATGAGGGTACCAGTCGTGATGATTTTACCGCAATGCAGGATGGCGATACGATCTGCCAGTTTTTCTGCTTCCTCCAAGTACTGGGTTGTCAGGATGATGGTCGTGCCGCTGGAGGCAAGTTCCTTGATGGTATTCCAAACTTCAATTCTAGATTCGGGATCAAGCCCTGTCGTCGGTTCGTCGAGAAAAATCACTTCGGGTGAGCCGATCAGGCTCAAGGCGATATCAAGCCTGCGCTTCATCCCGCCGGAATACTGGCCAGCCCGGCGGTTAGCGGCGTCGGTCAGGTGGAATCTTGAAAGTAGGTTGTCGGCGGCTTGAGCGGGTTTGGAAACTCCACGCAACTTGGCAATCATCATCAGGTTTTCCCGGCCGGTGAGTATGTCGTCTAAAGCTGCAAACTGACCTGTCAGGCTAATATTCTGGCGAACTAAATCCGGTTGACGCTTGATGTCAATCCCGCCAATATCTATTTCGTCACCATCAGGTTTCATTAGCGTCGAGAGGATGTTAACCGTTGTCGTCTTTCCTGCTCCATTTGAGCCCAGCAGTGCGAAAATTTCGCCATGGCGGACCTCAAAAGTCACTTCCTTTAAGACTTCCTTATCCCTGAAGGATTTCTTTAATCCCTTTACTGAAACCGCTACATTGCTCATACGTTTTCCTCCTTTGAACTTATATTAATTACAAGTGACTACTAAGTATGACTTGTATTCTGTATTACTGACTACTGGGTCAAAAATATAACCGAATAGAAGGTGGTGACATATGCACACTCGTTACCAGCTATTCAGTCGGTATTAACTATGAATTTACCAAGGGTATCGCCGTTAGCCGCGACTAATTGTATCGTTCAGTTTTGCGCGATATTTGTCCTTCCAAGTATTCGTGTCCTTTACCAGTTCATCGCAGAATTCGGCTACGTCCTCACCTGTGAGGTCGGTGACTTTCTTGCCTTCCGCTTCACCTTCCTCAAAGAGGTCGAGAATACCGCCGAATATACGGCTGATGTCTTTCCAGTCGGATAGACCACTATAGGCCCACATATATTTTTTGATAGCGTTGTAAGCATTTCGGTACTCACTTGGAAGTGCATTCGCACGCTTCTCCATTGCTTTCCATTCCCGCTTGTCATCCAGATCTCCGATGACTTTTTTAATGATACTCATATTATCTCTCCTTTTGATTTATTTTGAGTTCGTTTATTTTGCTCGAGACGAATTCCCACTTTTCCCAAAAAGACTCGAGCTTTTCTTGACCTGATGCGTTGAGTTTGTAAAACTTCCTTGGCGGTCCCATAGTAGAAGGCTTCTTCTCGATATCCACTAGGTTGTTCTTCTCAAGCCGCATGGTAATCGTATAAACTGTTCCTTCGACTACGTCAGTGAAGCCAAGATCCCGCAGCTGTTGCGTGATTTCATAGCCGTAAGTTTCACCACGGCTGATAATCTCAAGCACACACCCCTCAAGCACCCCTTTCAGCATTTCTGTAATATTCTCCACTTTGCCCCTCCATTTGTATTTATAATTATTTTATTCACTGACATACTATGTAACACATGTATCTTGTGTTACTGATATTTAGTATTACTTATTACTGGTATATAGTAATGCAGAATAGCCTGGCGTGTCAAGAATAGATTTTTTCGTTAGTATACCGTTATTATGAACTTATCGGAGGAGATCTGAATAATTAAATTGATAATGTATAGGTAGTGTTCTGGCCTTACTCTTCGGATGGAGGCATCTCACCCCTTCTTAGTCGTTATCTCTATAAAGACTATAAGAAACCACAAATGAAAAGGCTGTCGAGATTTTCTCGGCAGCCTGAAAAGCGTAGACAGGTTGCTTCCTTCTATAACGTAATCCTCGTTTCCTCTTCCGCACCAACAGGATAAAAGCAAGCAACTTGCTGTCCGGGTACACCGCGCTCTTCTGGAACAGGAATGTTAGACTTACAGAATTCCGTCGCTTTCGGGCAGCGGGTGTGGAACACGCAGCCGGATGGCGGATTGGCAGGGGAAGGCAGTTCGCCTTTCAACACGATGCGTTCCCTTGCTCGTTCTTTGTCGGGATCAGGAAGCGGCACAGCAGATAGCAATGCATTGGTATAAGGATGCTGCGCATGGGTCCGGAATGTTTCGCGATTGGATTTTTCCATCACTTTGCCAAGGTACATGACAGCAACACGGTCAGCAATATGATTGATGACGGATAGGTCATGCGCAATGAAGACATAGGTCAGATCCAATTTCTTTTGCAGATCCTGGAATAGATTGATCACTTGGGCTTGGACGGAGACATCCAGTGCACTGACAGGCTCGTCACAGACAATCAGCTGCGGCTCCAAGGCAATTGCCCGGGCAATACCGATGCGCTGGCGCTGCCCGCCGGAGAACTCATGCGGCAGCCGGTCGTAATGATCATCCGGATTCAAACCGACTAGTTCCATCAGCTCCTTGACGCGTGATTCCAGATTTTTGGTCTTTTTGTATGCCTTTAACGGTGCGGCGATGCTTTCGCTAACTTTCATGCGCGGATTCAGGCTTGTATACGGATCCTGGAAAACCATTTGCATATGGCGGCGCAGCTCGTACAGTTCCTTGGAAGATGCATCAGTATATGGTTTTCCGTCGAAGAGGATATCGCCGGAAGTAGGCTTTTGCAATCCAACGATGCTTCTGGCAAGTGTGCTTTTTCCACAGCCTGACTCTCCTACAATACCTAATGTTTCACCTTTTTTGACAGTCAAATCAATACCATTCAAGGCCTTTACATGTCCTGTTGTCTTCTGTAAGACACCATTCTTGATGGGGAAATGAACATGTAGATCCTTGATTTCCAATAAAGCGGTCATGATAGCAGCACTCCTTTCTGCTCCGCTACAGCTTGTTTTTCTTCATCGAACTGCTGTTTGCTGAGAACACAAGCAGCAAAGTGATCTGTTCCGCATTCTGAGAGCGGAGGATCGATCTGAAGGCAAGCATCTCGCGCGAATGGGCAGCGAGGATGGAAATTACAGCCTGTTGGCGGTTGTATCAGATTCGGCGGATGGCCTTCGATATGCAGCAGACGTTCGGAGCCGGCTGCATCCAGTCTTGGAATCGAGCGCAGCAGCGACCACGTATATGGCATGGCCGTATCATAAAAGATATCTGCTGTACTGCCGGACTCGACGATTTTTCCAGCATACATGACAAGGATCCGATCTGCCAGATTTGCTACGACGCCAAGGTCATGGGTGATCATGATGATGGCTGTACCATACTTCTTTTGGATCTTTTTTAGTAGTTCAATGATCTGGGCCTGGATCGTCACATCCAAAGCTGTTGTCGGTTCATCCGCGATGAGCAGCTTCGGTCTGGCGGCAAGTGCAATGGCAATGAGGACACGCTGGCGCATCCCGCCGGAGAATTGATGCGGATAATTCTGCATCCGGCGTTCCGGATCTGGGATGCCGACATCTGTCAGCAACTCGATTGCTCTTAGACGAGCTTCTTTTTTCGAAAGCTTCTGATGGGTCTGGATTGCTTCCATCAGCTGTCTGCCGATTTTAAAGACAGGATTCAGACTCGACATCGGATCTTGGAAAATCATCGCGATTTCTTTTCCGCGTAAGTTGCGCAGGCGTTTTTTATCCATTGTCAGGATGTTCTCGCCTTCGAAGAGGATTTCTCCTTTAGGGTAGGTTGCTGGCGGTTCGGGGTTCAGTTTTGTCAGGGAATGAGCAAGGACGCTTTTTCCGCTGCCCGATTCGCCGACGATACCGATGGTCTGCCCAGCTTCCAGTCGGAAGGATACACCGTCAACCGCTTTGATGAGGCCGGCTGGCGTATCCAGGTGGACGTGCAGATCATTTACTTCTAGCATTGTGAAACCTCCTATCAGGCAGCTGGTGCTGTTTGTTTTGGTTTGCGTCTCCGCTTTCTCTTGACGCTATGTGGATCGAAGGCATCCCGTAGTCCGTCCCCGAGTATGTTCAGTGACAATACGGTAATGACGATGGCAATACCAGGGAAAATCGAGAACCAGGGAGCAATCGTGATATAAATCTGTGATTCCTGCAGCATATTCCCCCAGGTCGGTGTTGAAGGATTCACCCCGACACCGAGAAAGCTTAGCGCAGCTTCTGCCAGAATGGCTTTGGCAAAGATGAATGTACTTTGCACGATGATGGGGGAGAGTACATTCGGCAATATATATTTGAATAAAATGACGATATCGCTCGTACCTGTCGTCCGGGCTGCTTCGATGTACTGCGCGTTGTTGATTTGCAATACAGCTGAGCGGACGACGCGTGACATGACCGGGAAGAAAGCAATCGTCAGGGCGATGACGATATTCGTGATGCTTCCGCCAAGTGCCGCGACGAGTGCCAATGCCAAAAGCAGGGCTGGAAAAGCGAGAAAGCCGTCCACGATTCGCATCAGGATGAAATCGGTTTTACGGAAATACCCGGATACAAGACCGATCAATGTACCGATGACTGTCGCTATGATAGCCACGATGACACCGACGACTAAAGACACGCGGGCAGCGACGACTACACGTGCGAAAATGTCACGACCGAAATCATCGGTACCGAACCAATGGGTGCCAGACGGTACAAGCAGTCGCTGGTTCGCATCCATCGCCGTAGGGGAGACCGGCAGCCACCAAGTGGCAGTGATGGTCGCTAAGGCAACCAACAAGAAAATCGTCAGGGCAATCATGTTCCGTTTCTTGGACATCATTGTTTAGGTACCTCCTTTGACTTAGTCATAGCGGATCCTCGGATCAAGGAATGCATACAAGAGATCGACGACAAGGTTGACTAAGACATAGATAGCAGCGATGAACAGCACAACGCCTTGAATCACTGGATAATCCCGCCGGTGAATCGAGTCGATCAAAAGCTGTCCGATTCCAGGAATCGTGAATAGCGTTTCGATGATGACCGTTCCGCCGAGCAGCCCTGCCACAGTGGCGCCTAGTACAGTCGTTGTCGGAATGAGCGCATTGGCAAAAACATGCTTCATCAATACATCGCGTTCACGGACACCTTTTGCCCGTGCCGTTTTTGTGTAATCCTGGTTCACGGAATCGAGCATGCTGTCCCGGAGCATCCGGGCGATGATGCCGATTTCGACAAGTGCCAGCACAAAAGCAGGCAGAAGCAAGTGATAAAGCCAGGCTCCAAAACCTTCGGTAAGCGGCATATAACCGGCAACCGGGAATATTGGGAATGTCACACCAAACGCCAGCACGAGCAAGATGGCGAGCCAGAATTCCGGAACCGACACACCGAGCAGGGAAGCGTTTGTGAATAGAGGGTCAAGGATCGTTTTGCGCAAAGATACAATCAAGATGGCAATCGGAATCGAGATGATCAAAATAAAAAGCAAGGACAAGACCATCAAACTGAAAGTCGGACCAAAATTGGCAAAAATCAGTTCCGTGACTGGCTGGGCTGAATAAACACTAGTACCGAGGTCACCAGTGATGACTTGTTTTAACCAGTCGAAGAATTGACTATATAGCGGCTCATTCAAACCAAGCTGTTCTTCCAGCTGGGCAATGGCTTCGGGTGATGCATCTTCACCAAGGATGATGAAGGCTGGATTCCCAGGTGTCAGGTGAACGAGCAGGAATACGATGATACTGACCACGAGCATGACAGGTATGACAGACAGCAGCCTGCGGATCGTATAATTAAGCATAAGCGTCACTCCTTTATATAAAAAATGGAAGAAAATCGCCAGCGGTAACGCAGGCGATTTTCTCGGGGCATTACTGTGATTTCCACGTATTCCAAAAGCGCGGACCATACCAGTCTTCATAATCCTGCAGCTTGGAAGTACGTGCATCCAACGTGGAAAGATTGCTTACTTTTTCGAATGGAAGCTCATCATAGATTGTCTTGTTCAGCTCAGCAAGGATCTCTTTTTGAGCAGATTCATCGTCTGCTTCACCCCACTGTGCGACAAGCTCCTGCCAGCGTTCGCTGTTGTACCAGCCGCTGCTGTTGGAATCCTGGCTCACCATTCCGGCTTGGTTTGGTGAGAAGAACGGAGACCATCCGACAACGACCATATCCCAGTTAGACCCATCGCTCCATTTTTCCAAATAAGTTGCCCATTCATAAGACTCAAGCTCGACATTGAAGCCTACTGCTTCCAGCTGCTGTTCTGCAATTTCAGCGATTTTTTTATACTCTGCATGGTCATTCGAGAAGATGATCTTCACTGGCTGACCCTCATAAGAGCTGTCTTCCAATAGCTTTTTCGCCTCATCCTGATCATAAGCTTCGAAGTCATCGATGTTCTGATCTGAGTAAAGAGCTGTTTGATCCGGTGTGAACAAGGCACCATCCAGATTATAGAACTCACTGTTGCCATAGGTAGCCTTGGCAATCGCTTCTTTATCAAGAGCTGCGTGAAGTGCTTCCCTTACTTTGATATCGTCAAATGGTGCTTCGGATTTATCTGGTGTGATGACGGAATAGCCATTGCTTGAGATAGCTGGTTCGACATTTTGTGTCGCATCGACAACATCATACAAATCCAGAGGAATGGACTGGACATAATCGTATAGATCTGTCTTCAAACCATTGAGCATCACTTGCGGGTCTTTTACGATCTTGAAATGGATCGTATCCAGGTAAGCTGTCTTTTTACCTGTCAGACCGCCCCAATCTTCTTCTTCGCGTGATTGATAATCTTCAAATTTGGAAAGGACGATTTCATTTCCGCGCTTCCAAGAATCGAATTTGAATGGACCTGTACCGATCAGCTGCTCATTTGTCAGCGGCTGTTCACCGGCAGCTTCTGCAATGTCAGCTGGAATGATGACAGCTGATGCTTTCGGAGCAGCCAAATCCGTAAGCAATGCAGTATACGGATCATTCAGCGTAATGACCAATGTCAGGTCATCTTCTGCTTCGACAGAATCTACATGTGTCGCTGTGATCTTACCAACGGATGAGACTTTCAGCCAGCGTTCGATCGAGGCTTTGGCATCCTTGGCAGTTACGCCCTGATTATTGTGGAATTTAAGTCCGTCACGAAGGGTGATCGTGTATGTTTTCTTATCCTCACTGACGGTGTAGTCGTCAGCTAGTAAAGGACGTGCCTGATAATCCTTATCCAATGCGAACAAACCTTCATAGATATGCCAGCCGATTTTTCTCGCAGCGCTTTCGCCGGAATACATCCAGTCAAGCGTGTCAGGATCTGCTGTCATCGCAACGTTCAAATCGCCGCCTTCCACAGGTTCGCCGCCGCTTGCACCGGAACCGCTGCTGGAATTGCTGGAGCACCCGAACAGGGCGATGGTGGCCGCTAAGCCGAATAGTATAAGTGCGAGTTTCTTTTTCAAGACATTTCCCCCTTAGCTTCCCAATAACGAGAATACGATTTTCGTGAATGCTTTCTCGGTGATGAGCAGTGCTCGCTCATCGATGTCGAACTTCGGATGATGATGCGGATAGTGTGTGGCGGTATCTTCATTGCGGGAGCCGACTTTGAAAAAGCTGCCGGGTTTTTCCTGCAGGTAATAAGCGAAATCCTCTGCGCCCATCCCGGTTTCAAGGTCAATTATTTGTTCTTCGCCGAATTGTTCAGAGAACAGCCGCTGCAATAAAGCAGTTTCTTCTGGATGGTTATAAAGTGCAGGATAGCCATGCAAATAATCAATGGAATAAGTGGCACCGAATCCGCTCGTAATCCCGGAAATGATTGCTTCTATCTGCTGCCTGACCTGCTTGCGGATGTCAGCATTGAATGTCCGGACTGTGCCTTCCAGTTTTGCGGTATCCGGAATGACATTGAATGCATTCCCTGACTGGAAGACACCGAGTGTCAGCACTGCAGATTCCAGCGGGCTGACTCTGCGGCTGACAATCTTCTGCAAGGCGCTTACGATATCACTGCCGATGACGATTGGATCGACTGTCTCCTGAGGAGCTGCGCCATGACCGCCTTTTCCTTGGATGGTGATCGCGAATTTATCCACAGCAGCCATTTTGAATCCTTCGCCGACACCGATCTTCCCGACAGGGGCAGCAGAGTTAAGATGAGCGCCATAGACATAGTCGACACCGTCAAGTGCACCGTCTTCTATCATTGCCTTGGCACCGCCAGGCGGGACTTCTTCAGCTGGCTGGAAAAGGAAGACAACTTTGCCTTTCAGGCTGTCCTTATGTTTGATCAATGCTTTGGCAGTCCCAAGCAAAGCAGCAGTATGACCGTCGTGTCCGCAAGCGTGCATCACGCCAGGCGTCTTGGATCGATACGCTGTTTCTTTCTCATCCTCTATCGGCAGGGCATCGAAATCGGCTCTGAGGGCAATTGTCGGTCCTGCTTCTTTTCCTGATAGTACGGCGACAATTCCATGACCGCCGATATTCGTTTGGATATCCTCATAGCCGAAGCTGCGCAGTTTATCCGCGATGAAACGGGCAGTCTCTGTCTCCTGAAAACTCAATTCGGGATGCTGATGCAGATAACGTCTCCATTCGACAACTTCCGGGAAATCACTTTCTAAATACGTATGTACTTCGGCTAGTGCCTGCTTGATGGTTTCCATCTATTACCCTCCTGTAATAATCTTGATATATCCAATGAATTTAATCGGATTTATTCTTAAAAAAAGACCCTTCTTCCGTCAGAAGAGGGCCCATTTTAAGCTTCCGCTCTTCTTATCTTCAGTGTCAAACACCTGGAATTAGCACAGTACTGCGGTCTGCAGCCTGTTGCTTTGGTTTCGTAGGGCCATTCCCTCCACCAATCTGGATAAGAAATATCAGTTGTAAAGAAAAGGATAGACCGAAAACTTCTGGGTGTCAATCCTATTTTCTGACTTTGATATGTGGTCCAGCTAAGAAATTCAATAGAAATTTTATATTTGATGGAAAATTTCAAAAAAATATTGACTGAATTTTCTTGTATGTTAACATGACTATATATTAAAAAATAAATAGTACTTTCTTATCAAGAGAGGCGGAGGGAATTGGCCCTATGATGTCTCAGCAACCAGTCTGTCATGACACGGTGCTAAATCCAAAAGGTATCCGCCTTAAAGATAAGAAGCTGATTCGGTTATCACTGAACCTTCTTCCTTTTTGGGGAGAAGGTTCTTTTTTTTTCAAGAGAAGGGTGAGAAACAATATGGGAAGTAGCTTGGAGACAACATTTGTACAGTTAGGAAATCGAAGTGATGGAGTGACAGGCGCGGTTAATCCTCCGGTTTATCTTTCCACTGCTTATGCGCATGGCGGAATCGGGCAATCAACCGGTTATGATTATTCCCGGACGAAGAACCCGACCAGGTCTGTTCTGGAAGATGGGTTCGCTGAGCTTGAAAAAGGAGATAGGGCTTTTGCCTGCAGTTCGGGTATGGCAGCCATTCAACTCGTACTATCACTTTTCCGATCTGGCGACTCATTGCTTGTACCGGAGGACATCTATGGAGGCACCTATCGACTGTTCGACTTCTATTCCAATTCATTCGGAGTGACTGCGATTTACGCTCCATTTCGAACAGTGGAAGACACAGCAGCGTTGATTACGGATAAGACAAAAGCGATTTTCCTGGAGACACCGACAAACCCTTTGATGCAGGAAATTGACATTGCAGCGTATGCGAAGTTGGCAAAAGCACACAATCTGTTGTTGATTGTCGACAATACCTTCCTGACGCCATATTTCCAGCAGCCAATTACACAAGGAGCAGATATCGTCATCCATAGTGCAACAAAATATATCGGCGGTCATAACGACGTACTGGCTGGACTCGTCGTGAGTAAAGGCGAAGAGCTATCAGAGCGTCTGTCGGTCCTGCACAACGGTACGGGTGCGGTACTATCCCCGCTTGATGCCTGGCTTCTCATCCGCGGCTTGAAGACGTTGCCACTCCGAATGCGGCAGCACCAAGCCAATGCTGAACACATCGCGGCGTATTTAAGAGAGGAGCCGAAGGTGAAGGATGTCCTCTATGCAGGTAAGGGAGGAATGCTTTCCTTTCGGGTCAAGGACAGCAAATGGGTCGATCCGTTCCTTCGCAGCCTGAACATCATTACATTTGCCGAAAGCCTTGGCGGAGTGGAGAGTTTCATCACGTACCCGATGACACAGACCCATGCGGATATCCCTGTTGAAGAAAGAGAGGCGAGGGGAATATGCGACCGGCTGCTTCGTTTCTCTGTCGGGATTGAAGAAGCGCAAGATTTGATCGGTGATTTGCAGCAAGCATTCGAAAGATTGGATTAGGAGGTCATCTTATGGGAGAACAACATTTAGAAACAGCGTGTATCCGTGGTTTACACAAAGAGCAGCCCACAGGCTCCGTGAACGTCCCGATTTATCTGTCGTCCACTTATCACCAGGAAAGCTTCGATGCTTTCGGTCCATTCGATTATAGCCGTTCTGGTAATCCGACACGAGCAGCACTGGAGAAAAAGGCGACAGAACTGGAGGGAGGCACACATGCTTTTGCTTTTTCATCAGGCATGGCAGCAATATCCTCCGCATTCATGCTGCTGTCGGCAGGTGATCATGTGCTGGTGACCGAGGATGTGTATGGCGGTACGTACCGGTTTGTGACAGAGATCCTTCCTAAGTTCCAGATCAGTCATTCCTTTGTGGACTTAACCGATTTGGATGCGGTTGAAGCAGCCATCCTGCCAAACACGAAGGTCATTTATCTGGAATCACCGTCCAATCCTTGCTTGAAGGTGACAGACATCCGCGCCATTGTCCGGATAGCGAAACAAAATGATTGCTTAACTTTCCTGGACAATACATTTTTGACGCCATTGTATCAGCAGCCGCTGGCACTTGGTGTGGATGTGGTCATTCATAGTGCAACCAAGTTCCTTTCGGGACATAGCGATATTATCGCAGGGTTGCTGATTACAAGGGATAGGGATCTTGGAGAACGGCTTGCCTTCATCCAGAATACATTCGGAGCCATCCTTGGAGCCCAGGATAGCTATTTGCTGCTCCAAGGCATCAAGACTTTAGGAACGAGGCTGCGTCAGTCGACGGAGACAGCCCAAAGGATAGCTTCCTTCTTGCTGGAGCATCCGCTTGTGGAAAATGTCTTCTACCCAGGCTTGCCCACTCATGATGGACATGAGATACATACCGGGCAAGCCAGTGGGAATGGAGCAGTTCTATCTTTCGTCCTGCCAAGCAGGGAGCATGCAAGGGTATTCGTTGAACAGCTCCGCATTCCGATTTTCGCTGTCAGTCTCGGCGCGGTGGAGTCCATCCTTTCGTATCCGGCTGCGATGTCGCATGCTGCCATGCCGGAGGCTGAGCGAAAAAAACGCGGTATAACAGACGGGCTGTTGCGTTTATCTGTCGGTTTGGAGCATGCAGAAGATCTCATAGGGGATCTGCAGCAGGCCTTGAAAGCTGCTGAACGATTAACAGAAACAGTAAAAAATTAAATTGGGAGAGATGAACATGACAATAAAAACAAAAACGGCACCATTCAGAGCAGATCACGTAGGGAGCTTGCTTCGTCCGGATGTACTGCACAAAGCAAGACAGCAATTCAAGGAAGGACAAATAAGCAAACTAGAGCTGCGGGAAATCGAAACATCAGAAATCAAAAGAATTGTCGACAAACAGATCGAAGTCGGACTGGAACTAGTGACAGACGGAGAATTCCGGAGAAGATTCTGGCACACGGATTTTCTCGAGCACCTGAACGGAATCACAGGTTATGTTCCAGATACAGGTTATCTTTTCAAAGGGGAAGAAACAGAACGTTATAACATAAAAAATACTGGAAAAGTATCGTTCAATCCGGATCACCCATTCCTTGGGGATTACAAAGTATTTCAAGACATCGTCGCTGGCAGGGCGGTGGCAAAACAGACGATTCCTAGCCCGAATCAGCTTTTCCATACAGATATTCGAGACCATTCGATTTATCCAGATATCGAGGATTTCGCAGCTGACGTCATCCAGGCATATAGAGATGCCATCCAGGCCTTCTACGATGCAGGCGTACGCTATCTGCAGCTGGATGATGTGTATATTGCTACACTATCTTCCCCTGATACAAAATTCGATGGAGAGCACTCCCGGGAATTTTTGATCGATTTGGCACGCCGCGTAATCAATGGTGTATTGGATGGAAAGCCGGAAGACCTTACGGTGACAACGCATCTCTGTCGCGGAAACTACCGCTCCACCTATATGTTCGGAGGCAGCTATGATCTCATTGCCAAAGATTTATTGGCAAAAGAGAAGGTGGATGGATTCTTCCTTGAGTATGATGACGAGCGCTCCGGAACATTCGAACCGCTTCAATATATTCCTAAAGATGGTCCAAGAGTCGTATTGGGTGTGGTCACTTCCAAATTCGGAGAATTGGAAGAGAAGGAAGCAATAATCAACCGAATTAAGGAAGCAACAGAATATGTCTCTCTAGACCAAATCTGTCTCAGCCCGCAATGCGGTTTTGCCTCCACGCATCATGGCAATAAACTGACAGAAGAAGAGCAATGGGAGAAACTGCGCTTTATTGTTGATGTAGCGAAGACGGTTTGGCCGAACGAATGAGAAGAAAGCCGTCATTTTTGACGGCTTTTTTCTATTCTATATTTTTTATATGTTTTGCTGGATTACCAGCCGCAATCGTATTGGCTGGCACATCTTTCGTTACGACGGATCCTGCTGCCACGATGGAGTTATCGCCGATAGTGACACCGGCAAGTATCGTACAGCTTCCGCCTATCCAGACATCATTTCCTATCGTGATAGGAATGGCATAACCTTCTTCTGTCCTGCCTGCTGGCTGGATGGAATGGCCAGCGGTATAAATCCCGACATTAGGTCCGATCATGCAATTATCGCCGATGTCAACCTTTTCCATATCAAGTACGGTGAAATTGAATCCTGCGTAAAAATTCTCACCTACTTCTATATTATATCCGAGGTCACAGTGAAAGTTATGCTCAATAAAAAGCTTCCGCCCGCATTTGCCAAGCAGCTCCCGTAACAACTTTTCTTTCTTGTCCTCTTCATCCGGCGGACAATTATTAAATGAAAAGGTTAGCTTAGCAGCACGATGTGTATCTTGTTTGAGCTCTGATGTACCTCTTTTATATATGACTTTTTCTTTGTTATCCATCATACATCACCGACTTTTGCATTTTTTTTCATTCTACCATATATCAATTATTACCTTTTGGTAAAAAGAGTAATATTTCCTAGTATAATAGTAGGTTTTTCAGAAAGCGGTTGCGTCTCCAGAGACAAGAAGTCTAGAATGAAATTGTTAAGATTATTTGAACTTTTCGAAAGAGAAGGTGACAGCGTGCGGAATTGGGTTTTCTGGGACGACGGTGATCATACCCCAGCCTTTAACATGGCGGCGGATGAGATGCTGATGCAATGGCACCGTGAGGGACGGATCGGCCCTGTGTTACGTTTCTATGGCTGGAATCCTGGCGGTTTTTCCGTCGGTTATTTCCAAAAGACAAAGAAGCGATTCAATCTGGAAGAAATCGAGAAGCGAGGCTTCGAGCTGGTGCGTCGGCCAACTGGCGGCCAGGCAGTGCTCCATCATCAGGAGCTTACTTACAGCATCATTGTACAAGAGGATTATCCAGGAATACCGTCAAGCGTCAAAGAGGCGTATAAGGTCTTGTCAGAGGGACTGCTGATCGGTTTTGACAATCTGGGGATCCAAGCGGATTTCGCCATACCTGCTGACTCGAAGCCCAAGGGTACTGCCAATTGCTTTGAGGAGGCTTCTTGGTATGAAATCAATGTGGATGGAAAGAAAGCAGCTGGAAGTGCACAAACGAGACAAAAAGGGATCGTACTTCAGCACGGATCGATTCCGGTTTGGCTGAATCAAGAGGATTTGCTGGAATTATTCCTCTATCCAAGTGATCGTGTAAAAGAACGTGCTTACAAAAGCTTCAGCAACAAAGCTGCCAGTCTGCAGGAATTCATCCCTCCGCAGACAACGATGGAGGATATACGGGCTGCTTTTTATGATGGTTTCCAAAAAGGACTTGGGGTGACATTTGAAAGACTTGAACTGGATAATGAGCAACTAGCAGCAATCGAACAACTAGCCAAAGAGAAATACCAAGATCATGAATTCTTATACGCTCGTTAAGGAGGAACGGAAATGGTAAAGAAAACGATGGCACAACGACGGGAAGGGATGCTCCGCAAGCCGGAGTGGCTGAAGATCGATTTCAACACGAATGAAGATTATATGGATTTGAAGAAAATGATGCGGGAAATGAATCTACATACGGTTTGTGAAGAAGCAAAGTGCCCAAATATCTATGAATGCTGGTCAGTACGGAAAACAGCAACATTCATGATACTTGGTTCCATTTGCACAAGGGGCTGCCGCTTCTGTGCGGTAACGTCCGGTAAACCCACAGAGCTGGATTGGGCTGAGCCGGAACGTGTCGCTGATTCTGTTGCTAAAATGGGACTGCGCCATGCAGTCGTAACTGCGGTAGCCCGGGATGATTTGGAGGATGGCGGATCTGCTGTTTTCGCTGAAACAGTCCGTGCCATTCACCGCCGGATGCCGAATACGACAGTCGAAGTACTGCCGTCTGATATGAAAGGTACATATGAAAGCATCAAGACGCTCATGGATGCCAAACCTGATATCTTCAACCACAACATTGAAACGGTACGGCGATTGACACCTTCTGTCCGTCATCGAGCAACCTATGATCGCTCGCTTGAATTACTTGATCGTGTCAAAACCATTTCTCCAGATACACCGACAAAATCGAGCATCATGCTAGGTTTAGGAGAGACGAAAGAAGAAATTCTGCAAGCAATGGACGATTTGCTGGCACATCGAGTAGACATCATGACGATCGGGCAATATTTGCAGCCATCATTCAAACACTTGAAAGTACAAAAATACTACCATCCGGATGAATTCGCAGAGTTAAAGGAAATCGCTTTGCAAAAAGGTTTCCGTCACTGCGAATCAGGCCCGATGGTCCGCTCCTCCTATCATGCGGATGAACAAGTGAATCCAGAAGCAAGACAGCGCCAGTTTGGCGGCTGCTCTTAAGCTGAAAGAGGTCATGCTGATCAGGCATGACCTTTTTAATTAAATTAGAATTTTATCAAGACAACTTGATAGCCGAGGGTCTAAATTATAATCATTATACAATTTCCATATTCCAGAGAAGGAGGCAGCTTTGTTGAAACAAAATCAAACCGCTGTTTTATTACTTATATCCATCATTGCCATATCTTTCGCAGCTATCTTCGTCAAGTGGTCTGATGCTCCAGCTACGATTCTCAGTATGAACCGGATGTATCTGGCTTGTCTGCTGCTGGCTCCGATTGTGTGGATGAACAGAAAGGAGTTCAAAAAAATCGGCAGACGAGAAGCGCTCGCCTTCGTATTGTCAGGTGCCTGTTTGGCAGCGCATTTTGCTCTATGGTTCAGCTCTTTGAAACTGACGACTGTAGCAAGCTCGACGATCATCCTCTCGCTCCAGCCGATAGTCGCGATGATAGGCGGATTCCTGCTTTATAAAGAGAGGGCTTCCAGGGCTGTCGTCATTACGATCGGCATTTCCATTATCGGTGTGGTCATGGTCGGATGGGGAGACTTTGGGCTGGATGATTCCTCTGTTCTAATCGGAGACCTTTTATCTTTTCTGTGTGTCATCGCTGTTGTCGGTTATCTGCTGATCGGTCAAAACAATGTCAAGAAAGTATCACATTGGGTATACAGCTTCTGTGTCTTCCTGTCCGCGGGTGTATGGCTTAACATTTATAACTTGGCAGCTGGGATACCGATTGGCGGGTATGGATTTGGTGAATGGAAGATTTTTCTCCTGCTGGCTATCTTCCCTACCCTGGCACACGTCATATTCAATATGCTCTTGAACTATGTCAATACGACCACAATTTCAATGAGTGTATTGGGAGAGCCGGTCGGCGCGACCTTGCTTGCAGTCTGGTTGCTAGGGGAAAAGATAATGCCGCTGCAAATAGTCGGGGGTGCGATTGCATTGCTCGGGGTGCTTATGTTTTTGATTCGGCAAAGTAGTGAGTATCGTTTGCCGGAAACAGATGGCAGATAGAAGATTTAGTTAAGAAAATCAGAGGAACATCGATGGATGTGTTCCTCTGATTCCATAAGACTATTATTTTTTCACGGCATGAACATAATGGATTGTTTCAAAAGCAGTGAGATAATCCTTCCTATCTGCAAAATAAAGTTCGTTGATCCTAGCAGGCGAGAGATGCTCATAAATCAGAAGATCTGCATCGCCTAGCATACTCTCCATCTCTTTATAGGAGTAACAAGCTTTCATCGGCTCCCCGCTAGCCGCAGCCATCTTAACCATGTTCTGGACTCTGTTGGATAACCCCGTTTCTGTAAAAAGGTTTTCATCAGCATAATCCAAGACAATGGAACTTCCAGTTGGAACAATGGTAAATAACTGCTTTATTAAATCAGAGAGTTCCTCTTTCGTCAGATAATAAGATACACCTAGTAGACTGAAGAAGGTCTTGTCGTATCCAAAACCTTCATCATAAAGATTTTGAACAGAAAATGCTTTGCTGAAATCCATAGGGACAAAGTGAAGATTATCTTGGGTCTCAAGGCCGGCTTTTTTCAGTTTCGAACTTTTGAAAGTTTGTGTGGCAGGGTGATCAACCTCGAAGATAGCAAGGCTATTTCTTAATTCTGGATGGCGGAAATGAAAGGTATCCAAGCCAGCTCCTAATATGACATATTGTGTTGCTCCTAAGGTAATTTCATTAAGTAAAACACTCTCGCAATATGCAGCTCGAGCCAAAGGTGTGGGGGAGAGTTGAGTCTGGATGACCCATTTAAGAATACATTCTTCATTGTGATCAAGTTTTGCTGAAATATCCTCATTGAAAAATTGAATGTTGCGTACCATGTTTGTGCTGATGTCTTGAAACTCTTGCGCTGTAAGCAACTGCTTTGCAACAAAGTCATCGAAGATTTTCGGATTATCATACTGGCTGTGATAAGCGCGGCTAAAAGCAGCTATTAAAGAAGTTAAACTTGACTGATCTTTTTTCAAACAGACGCACTCCCTTAAACGAAAATAGGATTCTCCTGGCCAGGAGAATCCTATTATATATGCTATGTTTAATTGTGTAAATTATAGCATAAATAGATTTTTTTGTCAACTGAAATGTGTGTGTGCTGCTTACTCTTCGAAGCGGAACTGGCTTAAGTTATGAGAAGGCGAGCTTTCATTCGACACTTTTTTTAATAAAAAAGAGATTACTGAACGTTGTTTTTTATGTTGCCATATTTGTTACTAATCCCCGGTCTGTGTGAATTAAAACAGGGGAGGAGATGGAGGTTTTGTGAGAGAAAATCCATCTCCTGTTTAAAGGACCGAGTAATATGAAAGCACCATCTTCATATTCCCCCATGAAGGTAATTGAGGAAAGGGAAATGTCCCTCTCATCTCGAACAGGTATTCCAATTTCCTTCATTTTGTCGGCATACTCTATAATTCGATCTGTTGAGAGATTGATTTCACTAATTGATAGAACGTGACTTGGAGAAAAATCAGGATCAGAACTTGAAGGTGATGTTTCCGTTCTTGCGATGTATTCGACGATATTTCCTGCTGGATCTTCAAAATAACAGGCATATGCCTGTGTTCTTGTGTTGAAATGTATTTCATCTTGGCTATCTTCTGTAAGAAGTGTAACGCGCGAGACTAACCAAAGTTTTGCCTTTTGGAACATATTGGATGGTGTATTGAATGCGAAATGATAGTAATGGGAATCATCCTCGCTTTTGTGTAAGACCAGCTGACTTGCTCCTATTTGGAATACGGCTGAATTTGCATTCTCATCAATACAAGTAAAACTTAAAGTATCCTTGTAGAATTCAACGGTTTCTTTGAATGGGTTGATATGCAACTCTATTTTTTTTATTTTCAATAGTATCCTCCTTATGGAAACAATGGTTATAATTCCAATATACAAGTCAGTGAGAATGATATCTATCTTTTTGCTATATAAGTAAGATAGGTAGTCTGAAGAAGGAAGGAACAAATGAAAATAAGGATTGAAAAACAACATTGGCTAACCAATGAATCAGAAGACATATGTTCACACGGGGAAATTCGTCTGGAAGTTGGCGATACGATAATTACCAAAGCAGGCGCAAATGAAGAGTGGGGTATCAGCGAGTCGGCACTGGCTTTACTGCGAACTTTGGACGCTGATTATAAATGTAATCCAGAGCATGAGGAGGGATTGATTCTGCATGGATGCGGATCAATTTTGATGACGGGCTGCCCGATTTCTATTCATTGGTCAGTGCAGTACGATGGCGAGGAGGTTGGGTTATCAGATTTTGTTAAGTTTACTAGCTCTAGTAATACAGAAGGAAAGATAGTATATCCGCATTTGAGTCTTACTTTACCTAAAAGTATTTATAAACATGAGATTTTGCAATTTGCATTACAAGCAAAGGCATTCTTTGATCAATCTAAATCAAAGAAGTTTGAGGATGAATTCGATCAAGAGATGTACGCGGATTTTTGGAATGAATATAATCTGCTCTTAACGAGGCACGCAAGGGATTAACTTGTTATACTATCTTCTTGCGTGTTATACCCCGATAGTATGTACAATACTCCTATCAAACTTTTCAGATAATGAAAGAGAAACAGGAGGAGTCAACATGGCGAAAACAGGTACAGATTTAGTTAAACGGGGTATGGCGGAAATGCAAAAGGGCGGCGTCATCATGGATGTCGTGAATGCAGAGCAGGCGAAGATTGCGGAGGAAGCCGGGGCAGTAGCGGTAATGGCGCTTGAGCGTGTTCCTTCTGATATCCGTGCTGCGGGCGGTGTTGCGCGGATGGCGGATCCGACGATCGTGGAAGAAGTAGTGAATGCTGTTTCCATCCCGGTCATGGCGAAGGCTCGAATCGGACATATTGTCGAAGCGCGGGTACTTGAATCCATGGGCGTCGATTATATCGATGAAAGTGAAGTACTGACGCCAGCAGATGAGCAGTATCACTTGAACAAACGGGAATTCACAGTACCGTTCGTATGCGGAAGCCGTGATCTTGGTGAGGCTGCCCGCCGTATCGGAGAAGGTGCATCCATGCTTCGTACAAAAGGGGAGCCGGGAACAGGTAATATCGTCGAAGCGGTTCGGCATATGCGCATGGTGCAATCCCAAGTACGGAAACTTCTTTCCATGGATTTGGATGAAGTGATGACATTTGCCAAGGAAGTGGGTGCACCATATGAAGTATTGCTTCAAATTCGTGAAGCAGGAAAGCTTCCGGTCGTTAACTTTGCTGCTGGCGGTGTTGCAACACCTGCAGATGCGGCGCTGATGATGCAGCTTGGAGCGGACGGTGTATTTGTTGGTTCCGGTATCTTTAAATCTGATAACCCGGCGAAATTCGCCAAAGCCATCGTGGAAGCAACGACTCATTATCAGGATTACAAGCTGATTGCAGAGCTTTCCAAAGGACTTGGCACACCGATGAAGGGAATCGACATCGCAAGCCTTTCTCCAGAAAATAGAATGCAGGAGCGCGGCTGGTAAAAGAAAGGAGATTTGCTCGATGAAAATCGGTGTATTGGCACTTCAAGGTGCGGTGGTTGAGCATGCGCGGACAGTAGAAGCGGTCGGAGCGGAAGCTGTCTTGGTCAAACGCGTGGAACAGCTGGCAGACTTGGATGGATTGATTTTGCCTGGCGGTGAGAGTACTGCAATGAGAAGACTGATTGATCGGTATGATTTCCTGGAGCCATTACGCGCTTTTGGTACATCTGGAAAACCTATATTCGGCACTTGTGCTGGAATGATTTTATTGGCAAAGGAGATCAACAATCAGGAAACGAACCATCTTGGTCTGATGGATGTGACAGTGGAACGGAACGCGTTCGGGCGCCAGGTGGATAGCTTTGAGACTGATCTTCCCATCAAGGGGGTGGCGGATGATTTTCCAGCAGTTTTCATCCGGGCACCATTTATTCTCGAAGCTGGACCAGGAGTCGAAGTGCTGAGCGAAAATACAGGCCGCATCGTAGCAGCAAGGGATCGGCATTATTTGGCGACAGCCTTCCATCCGGAGCTTACTGATGACACAAGATTGATCGCTTATTTTCGTGAGATGGTCGAGGATGCCGCGAGAGTGAATGTTTGAAAGAAGGAAGCTGGGCTTTGGGACCAGCTTCCTTTTTGTTTGTCAGAACGGCTCGCATGTGATTGCAGATCATCTAGACGACTCATTAATAAAGGGAGCAACGTTTATGCAACAGAGTGGCTGTATAAGGCAATGACAGGTACTTGCCTGTCGAAGTTATTCGATGTGCAGCAATATCACTTCCTGGTTATTTCGTGTACACAATGCAGTTACTCTGAACTCTATAATAAGGAATCATCTCAAGGCAGTAATTTGCTGGACTTTTTCTTCGTTGAAAAAGCTGTATACATGCATCCTTATTCAAGACATACCTTTTAAGTGAGACTTAAAGGGTTTGTTGTTTGTTGCGGAGGAAGTCGCATCACTTGCAATCTTTTTTGCGATGTATTATAGTTCTCCACATTGAATGTTTGATGCATCAACTAATAGGGTGCAATCTAGTGGGTAGCAACGGGAGATGGTTTACCCGAGGCATTCAATAGTGCAAAGGAGAGTTAACATGGAGAACTATCAAGACCTTTTGAATATACAGCGTACTTTTTATAGAAGCGGAGAAACCAAGGATGTACAATTCCGTATCAATACATTAAATAAATTGAAAGATTTAATTCTTACGCATGAACAAGCCATCTTGGATGCTGTGAAGCAAGACTTGAACAAATCAGAAATGGAAGCTAAACGAGCAGAGGTAGGACTTGTGCTGAGTGAGATCGATTTCACTTTGGAGAATTTGGAGTCATGGGCGGAAACAAAGGAAGTGCCAACAGCATCTTCCCATGAAGGGGCGAAAAGCTATATCAAGCCGGAACCCTATGGATCTGTATTGGTGATCGCACCATGGAACTATCCATTCCAGCTGGCAGTTTCTCCATTGGTAGGAGCGATTGCTGGCGGAAATACAGCGGTATTGAAACCATCTGAATTGACACCGAAAACGTCAGCTATTCTTTCACGCATCTTTAATGATCATTTCCCGGATGAATATCTGCATGTTGTAGAAGGGGAAGTGGAAACGAGCACGGCGCTGCTCAAAGAAGACTTCGACTACATCTTCTTCACTGGCAGCACTGGTGTCGGTAAAATCGTAGCAGAAGCAGCAGCCAAGCATTTGACGCCTGTCACATTGGAGCTTGGCGGTAAAAGTCCGACAATCGTCCATGCAGATGCGAATTTGGATGAAGCAGCTCAGCGAATCGCACGCGGAAAATTCGCAAACGCAGGTCAGACATGTGTCGCACCAGACTATCTCCTTGTTCATAGCAGTGTAAAAGAACCGCTGCTGGCCAAACTGAAAGATGTCATCACTGCAACTTATGGAGATAACATTGTCCAAAATCCAAACTTCGGACATGTGGTAAGTGACAGGCATTTTGATCGTCTTGCTGGCTTCCTGAGTAATGGAAAGATAGTTGCAGGCGGAAAATCCGACCGTTCCCAGCTTATTATCGAGCCGACAATCCTTGATTCCATTTCTTGGGATGATCCAATCATGCAGGATGAAATCTTTGGGCCGATTTTACCGGTTCTCGAATATGACGATCCATCCGATATCATAGATCGAATTGTAAAACGACCGAAGCCACTTGCATTGTACTTGTTCTCTGAAGATGAGGCATTCCATGATGAAATCTTAAACAGCGTTTCATTCGGTGGCGGTGCTATCAACGATACCATCAGCCACATGACTTCCCACTACCTTCCGTTCGGCGGGGTTGGCGCAAGCGGCATGGGAGCGTATCATGGCAAAGCCAGTTTTGATACTTTTTCACATTATAAGAGCATTTTGAAGCGCTAAACTAACTAACCAAAAAGAAGGGTCAGTCCGATTGGACTGACCCTTCTTTTTGTGGAGCGGTTAATTTGTATCCCGATAACTATCTTTTATTGTCACTCTGATTAACTCGATTATTCAAAACGTAGGCGAAGAGGAGCTTGATGGCTGCAGCGCCTGCATAATATCACAAAGGATCTGGACGCCTTCTTCCAACAGTTTTTCATTGGCATAGGAGTAGCTTAATCGAAAGGTGCTATGCTCATTTTCAATGGCAAAACAAGCAGAGCCTGTCAGGAAGGAGACATGACGTTTGTTTGCTTCCGTGAGTAAATCATTGCTGTCAAGCCAAGCCGGCAGCTGAATCCAGACATTCAGTCCGCCCTTTGGAATATGCCAACTAACGCCGGTGGGTGCCTGCTCTGTCAGGACTTTCAGCACAGTATCCCGGCGGCTCTTCAAGGCAGCCCGAAGTCGTTTTGTATGCTGTTCCATTTTGGTGGAATCGACGAGCGGCAGAATCACCTTTTGAGGAAGCAGCGGACTGCCGAGATCCATATTCGCTTTTGCAGAATAAAGCCGCTTGAAGATGGACCCGGAAGCTGCTAAGAGACCGATACGGCAGCCCGGTGCAATCGTCTTGCTTAAACCTTTCAAGTAGATGACATGACCTGCTTTATCCATGCTTTTGATTGGAAGCGGCGGCTTGCGGTCGAAGTAGATATCGCTGAATGGATCATCCTCCATGATCAGGCAGTGATGACTTTCGGCGATATCAAGCAATACTTTTCGTCGCTGCAGCGGCATGATCGTTCCCGTCGGATTATGGAAGGTGGGCGTTGTATAAATCAATTTTGGATTGTGTTTCTCGCATAAACCATGCAGCATATCGACTCGCATACCGTCTTGATCAACCGGGACGGTAAGAATGGTGGCACCACGACTGCGAAAGACATCGATAGCACCGGGATAGGTCGGAGCTTCCATGATCACAACATCACCAGGACCAACAAAAGTACGAGCAACAAGGTCGATACCTTGCTGGGAACCACTAGTGATCAGCAGGTTCTCTGGTGAAGTGGTGATTTTTGATTTTTGCAGATTTTGTGCCATCTTTTCGCGTAATGCCAGGTCGCCTTGAATACCACCGTATTGCGACAGTATGCGTGGATTCTGCATGAATACTTGTGCAATCAGCTGATCCATATATTGATTCGGAAACAAGGCCGGATCGATCATGGATGAAGAGAAATGGTAATTCGCATCCGAATCTTGAAAACGAGCATATTGAGAACGATGCAAGTAATCAGGAATGCTGAGCTGCCAATCCAAATCAGATCCTGTATGAACGCTTTCCGGCTGCTGCTGGGTTTTAACATAAGTGCCTCTGCCCTTGCTCAATTCCAAAAAACCATCTTCTTCAAGCTGTTTATAAGCTTTCATGACCGTGACGAGACTAACCTCGAGATCTTTGGACAGCTGCCGTACCGTGGGCAATTTCGTTCCGCCCATCAATAAACCGGATCGGATTTTATCTACGAATGACATATATATTTGTTTTGAAAGCGGAATTGCTTCGTTTTTATTTATCGTAATCATTTGTTTGCTCCTATGTGTTATAGCTTGTTATATCGTGATGCCAGTATAGCATGATTCTTGAATACTATGTGTATAAGGAGCAGGTGAACAAAGAGACAGAGAAACATTATCTTGCAACCAATAAGGGACTGAAGCAAAGGGAAGGTCATCCATATTGGCATCTCCATAAAACCTGGGAAGATTATATTGTTATCAATCGAGCGCCGAAAGGATATAATCATTCCCCATGTCACCTCCTTTTCTTTATGAATTGGAATGCCCAATGAAAGGGTGGCTTATGAGTCGCTTTTCGGATTTATCGAAGATCAGCTGGGATATGGGGGAAAATGGATTCGTAAACATGTTGGGATGGGGAAGAAGATGCTAGCCCGGCTTGAAGCATGTGATACGATGATTTTTCTGGATGCTGGCAGATATCAATCTGAAGGAGCATCTTTCAAATCCGATAGCAGCTCTGGCCCGAAAATTCAGATGGAGCGACCGCCAGTATGTTGTGATACAGCGCTGATCGAAATCATTCCATATATTTCAAGTTCACCATGTCATTCATTGTATCCAGCATCCTCAAATGATCAGATATTGCATCTATTGCTTGAATTTCATCGGTTCCATCAGCTCTAATCGTAAAGTAACTATGTGTGTAAATGCCAAGATTCATAATCTGCATGATACATTCGGGGGCATTCTTTATTTCAACAGATTTTCCTTGGTACAGAATGGTTATGTTGGATGAGAAATTTCCTGCAACACTGATTATGCCTGCTGCGTAACGTGCAAATCCTGTTTCAATTGTTACATAAAAGTTTTTTTCAAGCATCTTTACTGAACTCCTATCATAGCTGGCTGATTTGTCTTTCCATTATGCAGTGACACGGCCAGGGAGCGTTATCTTATTCCTATCCTATACATGCCTAATCCTGCCATGCGGGAAGAAATGATTTATACTATTATTATAGACGTGGAGAAGGTGGAGGTTTTATGATAAAAGCAACTTCAGATAAGCAATCGACACTTGCCGAAGCGATCAAGCGCTTCGCCCCGAAAGAGGGAATCTGTGAGACTAGCATTCCTTCCCTGTTTTTCATCCAGCATTCAACTGCTTACGGGCCTGTACAC
The DNA here is from genome assembly GCF_047228925.1 of Terribacillus jepli. NCBI lineage: Bacteria > Bacillati > Bacillota > Bacilli > Caryophanales > Bacillaceae > Terribacillus > Terribacillus jepli. The sequence goes on from NZ_JBFEGH010000003.1 coordinate 46,643, forward strand.
AGTGTCTACAAACCTTCTGTGTGTATTATCGTGCAAGGAGAGAAAGAACTACTGTTAGGCGGGGAGCGCTTACTTTATGGCCCCAATCATTATTTGGTAGCTTCGGTGGATTTGCCGGTTTCCGGTCAGATTTTGGAAGCGTCTGATTATGCCCCGTACTTGGCAATGAAAATGGAATTTACACCAGCAGAAATATTAGAGGTGATGGAGGAAGGTGCTTTGCAGTTCAGTACAGCAGAGGATCCGAAGCGTGGTATGTATGTGAGTGAAGTCGAGCGTCCTATATTGGATGTTGCTGTACGGCTGACTAGCCTGCTTGAATCACCGGAAGATATCCCCGTGCTTGCGCCTTTGATCAAAAAGGAGATTCTCTACCGTGTTTTGCAAGGAAAACATGGCAGTGCTTTGGGACAGATGGCTATCCAAGGGAGCAATACACAGCGTATCCGGGATGTGATCGACCATATCAGGAGAGAGTTTAATCAATCCTTCCGTATAGAGGAGCTAGCTGATATTGCAGGGATGAGTGTTTCGACATTCCACCGGCATTTTAGGGAAGTGACGGCAATGAGTCCGATTCAATTTCAAAAACAAATAAGGCTGCAAGAGGCTCGTCAGCTTTTGTTGTATGAAGATGCAGACATAATGGAAGCTGCCCTTCATGTAGGATATGAAAGTGCGTCCCAATTCAGCAGGGAATACGCCAGGCTATTTGGTTTTCCTCCCCGTAAAGATATCAATCGTTTAAAGAGGAATGGGGCGGAATAGTCGTAGGATGAATTGGTCATTACTGATGTAGTAGGAATAGAAAAACGAGAAAGGGTTCCATCCTTTCTCGTTTTTCCATTTTATTGTATATTGTCTGCTTATTTTAAAGCTGTCTTCGAGGTCGATCCTTCTGCCGCTTAAAGCGGTACTGGGCTTCCTGCTTTCCATCGGGGCAACATTAGGTTTCGTCACGTTCGTCATCCAGGATGGCAATATGATCAATCTGTTTGGATTCCCGGGTGAAAGTCCGATTCTAGCCTTCCTGCCGATCATTGCGATTGGTATCCTATTCGGTCTGGCAATGGACTATGAAGTATTCCTGGTCAGCCGGATGCGGGAAGTCTATTCCCAAACGAAAGATCCAAAAGAAGCGATACTTGCTGGTATGCGTGATAGCGGTAAAGTCGTGGTGGCAGCAGGATTGATCATGATGTCGGTATTCGTCGGATTCATGGTGACGCCTGATGCGATGATCAAATCTATCGGAATGGCACTGACATTTGGTGTCCTATTCGATGCATTCGTTGTTCGGATGACGATTGTTCCGGCTATCATGTCCTTGATGGGGAAAGCAGCATGGTATATGCCGAAATGGCTCGATAAGATCTTACCGAATATTGATGTTGAAGGGGAAGCACTCCTTCATGAGAAAGAAAAAGAGAGAAAAACAAGCTGAGTGTAAAGAAAGAGACGTTCTTTTAGGGGACGTTTCTTTTTTTGTAAACGAAGAATTGGTAAACTGAGTAGATGAAAGAATTATAAATTATCATTGCAGATCAGAAGGGAAAATCAGATGATGCAACCATTGACACAAGAGAATCTGACGCAGCTTAAGCAAATGAGAACAGAACTGACAAGATTCACTGCCGTTTACAAGTTTGCCTTGGATGAAGTGAATACGAAAATCAACATCCTAAAAGACGAATTTTCTTATATTCATGATTATAATCCGATTGAACATTGCAGTTCGCGATTAAAATCTCCAGAAAGTATCCTGAAGAAGATTTATAAGAAGAATATAGAATTTTCCTTAAATAATATAAAAGATAATATCAAAGATATCGCTGGTATCAGGATCATTTGTTCTTTCAAATCGGATATCTATGCATTAGGCGAAATGATCCAGAAACAAAAAGATATTGAGCTTATAGAACGGAAAGATTATATAAAGGACCCGAAACCAAACGGTTATCAGAGTCTGCATTTGATTGTGAAAGTACCGGTATTTTTGTCTGACAGGGAAGAGAAAGTATGTGTGGAAATTCAAATCAGGACAATAGCGATGGATTTCTGGGCCAGTCTGGAGCATAAGATCTACTACAAATACGATAAGGAAATACCAAACAGGCTGGCGAATGAATTAAAGGAAGCGGCCAATTCCGCCGCAGCACTGGATGAGAAGATGGAAATGATCCATAATGAAGTAAAAGAGCTGAAAAATGAACGATCAAATGATCAATTGGATGAGGTATTTGACGTAAGCAGCATGGCTGCAACCCGAGACAAACTGATGCAGGGGATCATTCAGCAATTGGTAAGCGATCCAAAGAAATTGGAATAGAATTCACAGTTTAAAAGGAAGAACCGTTCATCTGGGTGATGAACGGTTCTTGTTTGATTATTTCCTGGGATATACACCTGATTTGGTTGATCGCACCACTGGATGACAAACACTTTCTCTTTTCTCAAGAGTTACATATATTTCGAAGCTTTGCGCATTCGTGTAAATATTAACTTTCTGAAAAAATAAACAATTAGATTGACAATTATATCAAATGAATGTTTAAATAGCATTATCTTACACATCAGGTCGTATGATGACTGGATGTCAAGTGAATAAGAAGAAAGGTGGTTGACAAAGGTTAAAGATAGTTTATGTGTGAGTTAATGATTTCATTGGACTACCAAAAGAAGAGTTGTAGTTTGAAGAAAAATGATAACGCTTACATCCCGGGCAAATTCGCAGCATGTGAAAAGACAGGAAATTACTTAAACGTAATTTCCGACTACATGAAAGTAGAAAGGAGAAGAATTATGGAGGTTACTTCTAAAAAGTATCAAATGTTCATAGATGGGGAATTTGTGGATTCTAGCTCCCAGGAGACAATAAACGTTGTCAATCCAGCAACGGAGGAGATTATTTCAGAGATTCCCAGAGGAACGATAGCAGATGTACGACAAGCCATTGACTCTGCTAAGCGAGCACAAAAAGAATGGAAGAAGCTCCCTGCTGTAGAAAGAGGGAATTACTTACTGGAGATTTCCAAAGAGATTCGTAACAATGAAGCTATCCTGGCAAGAACGATTTCAGAGGAAATGGGTAAAACGCTGGCTCTGGCTAAAACTGAGGTAAACTTTACAGCGGATTATATTGATTATATGGCTGGCTGGGCCAGACGCTATGAAGGGGAAATCGTCCAAAGTGACCGTCCGAATGAACAGATTTTTGTTCACAAAGAACCTATCGGAGTGATCGCTGGTATTTTACCATGGAATTTCCCGTTTTTCCTGATTGCTCGCAAAGCGGCTCCGGCTTTGGTCACAGGGAATACAATCGTCTTGAAGCCAAGTGACTTGTCCCCTAACAATGCATTGGAGTTCGCAAAAATCGTTGAAAAAGTTGGTTTGCCAAAAGGTGTCATCAATATCGTGACCGGCAGTGGGCGTACGATTGGTCAAGAGCTGGCGAAACATGAAGATATAGGTATGGTCAGTCTGACAGGGAGCTATAACGCTGGAGCTGCTGTTATGCGTGCTGCGGCCGATAATATTACAAAAGTATCCTTGGAATTGGGAGGAAAGGCTCCTGCCATTGTGATGGATGATGCTGATCTCGATTTGGCGGTACGTTCTGTCATCGATTCCCGCATCATTAATACAGGACAAGTATGTAACTGCACCGAACGTGTGTATGTGCATGAAAGCATTGCCGAGGAGTTTATCACAAAAGTGACAAATGCAATGAAAGAAGTAAGGTATGGTGACCCATTAGTTGATGGAGATATCGATATGGGACCGCTTATCAGTAAAGATGCGCTGGAATCTGTAGATCAAATGTTGCAAGAAGCAATAGCTGATGGGGCCAAATTACTGACGGGCGGTAAGCGTGCTGCGAGAGATCAAGGGTATTTCTATGAACCAACTGTTCTCGTAGATGTAAATAATGAGATGAATATTATGCAGCAAGAAATCTTTGGGCCTGTCCTTCCTATTGCCACATTTAAGGATTTAGACGATGCGCTGAAATTGGCAAATGATTGTGAATTCGGTCTGACGTCTTCCATCTATACACAAAACCTTGATGTAACGATGCGTGCAAGCAAGGAATTGGAATTCGGGGAGACATATGTCAATCGTGAAAACTTTGAAGCAATACAAGGTTTCCATGCTGGATGGAAGAAATCCGGTATCGGTGGCGCAGATGGAAAACATGGGCTGGAAGAGTACTTGCAAACGCATGTTGTCTATCTTCAATATAATCAAGAAAAGAAATAGTGTTTTATTAACGCAACATCTCCATCTTCGGCAAGAATCACGGTCTCCCAAATCTTATTCCCCTTTAGAAAAATCACATATAGTTAATATACTTACCCATATGGCGGAGGAAGTACGAGAGGCCAATGCACATAGCAATATGAAAGCAACTACAAGGAATTGACCAGTTTCTTAAAAAATGAAAAATGGAGGTCATAGAAAATGGCTTATCGTTTTATCTTGAATGAGACTAGTTATCATGGTGCTGGAGCTATCAATGAAATCGTCGGTGAAGTTAAGAATCGTAGATTTCAAAAAGCTTTGATTGTTACTGACGCTGATTTAGTTAAATTTGGTGTTGTGAAAAAGGTAACTGATTTACTAGATGACGCTACCCTGCCTTACGAAATCTTTGACCAAGTGAAAGCCAATCCAAGTGTTGCTATCGTGAAAGCTGGTGTGGAAGCCTTCAAGAAGGCTGGTGCTGACTATATTATCGCTATAGGCGGAGGTTCCCCACAGGATACTGGTAAAGGCATCGGGATTATCATCAATAACCCAGAATTTGCTGATGTTGTTTCCTTGGAAGGCACGGCCCCAACTAAAAACAAAGCAGTTCCGATGATTGCTGTTGCTACAACGGCGGGGACAGCTGCTGAAACTACGATCAATTATGTTATTACGGATGAAGAGAAACGCCGTAAGTTCGTTTGTGTCGACCCGCATGATATCCCGGTCGTTGCAGTCGTTGATCCCAATATGATGTCCTCCATGCCGCATGGATTGTCTGCTGCCACTGGGATGGACGCACTGACGCATGCTATCGAAGGGTATACTACACAAGCTGCTTGGGAGCTTGCTGATACGTTAAACTTAAAGGCAATTGAATTGATTTCCCGTTCACTTCGGGATGCTGTCAATAATGATCCCAAAGGACGCGAAGATATGGCTCTCGGTCAATACATGACAGGTATGGCTTTCTCTAATGTCGGTCTTGGTGTAGTTCATGGTATGGCCCATCCACTAGGTGCATTCTATAATACGCCTCACGGTATAGCCAATGCCGTATTACTTCCATATGTAATGGAATTCAACAAAGATCATACTGGTGAAAAGTTCAAGGAAATCGCGCGTGCTATGGGGATTGAAGGGGTTGACGATATGACGCAAGACGAATATCGTACGGCTGCAATCGAAGCTGTTCGTCAATTATCTATTGATCTAAACATTCCTCAATCATTGGACGAAATTGGTGTCAAAGAAGAAGATCTAGATGCTTTAGCAGACGCTGCAATGGCAGATGTGTGTACAGGAGGCAACCCACGTCCATGTACAAAAGAGTTAATTCTTGAGGTATATAAAACTGCCTTTTCCATACCTATACAAAAGAATTAATTCTGGATGATAATCTTAGATCGTAAAAAAGCTGGGAATTGATTCCTGGCTTTTTTTGCTTTTATTTTTAAAAAACGCAGCATGTTGTACCCCACTAAACGGGAGTTTATGCGGCAGGTAATAATTGGGCGGGAAATATCACTTCCTATTTGTAAGCGTTTACATAAACTACTGTAAATCCGTTGAGGGGGTACAGTCATGAGTAAAGTGAATCGATTACTGGAGGAAAAAGTTATGCCTGCTGCGGCAAAGGTGGCACAGCAGCGCCACTTGAATGCACTTCGTGATGGCCTTATTTTATCGATGCCGCTTATCATCATCGGCTCATTCTTTTTGATACTTGCTAATTTCCCGATTCAGTCATATATGGACTTCCTGGCTGATCGGCCCCAGCTAAAGGAAAGCTTGCTTTATCCGTATCGCGGCACGTTTGAATTGATGACTCTGATTGCAGTCTTTGGGATAGGCTACCGTCTGGCTGAATCATACAAAGTGGATCCGCTTGCGGCTGGAGCTGTATCTTTATCCGCATTCTTTGTAGGTACACCATATGTGACTTATATAATCGGCAAGACACCAGAAGGCGCCAATATCACCGAGACAGCTTATCAAACGGCAATGTTCACAAGCAAGGGCTTGTTCGTCGGGATGCTGATTGCACTATTATGTACAGAGATATATCGATTGATTGTACAGCGAAATTTGGTCATCAAGCTGCCAGATGGCGTACCGCCAGCAGTTGCACGCTCCTTTACTGCGTTGATACCAGGATTTTTTGCCATCATCGCAATCTGGATGATTCGTCTGTTGGTCGAGAATGTCGGTTCTTTCGGCAGCATTCATAATGTCATCACGGTACTGCTGCAAAAACCGCTCACATCAATCGGAACGAGTCTTGTTGGTACAATGATCATTTTCCTGTTGATTACTTTGCTATGGAGCACTGGTTTGCACGGAGCGACAATTGTCGGAGCGGTGACAGGGCCGATTTGGCTGACATTGACAGCTGAGAATGCTAAATCCTTTGAGCTGGGCGAACCAGTGCAGCATATCGTTACGAATGAAATCAATGATATCGTCTTCATCGGGGGTTCTGGTACGACGCTTGGACTGGTGCTGGCAATGTTATTGTTCGCGAAAAGCCAGCAAATGAAACAGCTCGGTAGGTTGAGTATCGGACCGGGTATTTTCAATATCAATGAGCCGGTATTGTTCGGGATGCCTATCGTCATGAACCCGCTATTGATCGTCCCCTTCATCGTGACACCGCTTATCTCGGTACTGATTACGTATTTGGCCATGGACTGGGGTCTGGTTGCAAAACCAATCGGAATCGTACCTCCTTGGACAATGCCGCCGATTTTACAAGGATATCTGATTACAGGCAGTATATCGGGGGCAATATTACAGGTTATCATTCTTGCCCTATCGTTTCTGATTTACTACCCATTTTTCCGGCTATGGGATAAGCAAAAAGCAGCTGAAGAATCAGGAGGAGAAGAGCAATGACTGCTCTTTTTCTTACATAGAAAAGCTTTAAGTAAAGAAGGTGTGAAAAGATAAGGATTGTGGAATGGTGACTATAGAAATCTTTCAATATAGAAAAAATTGAAATGCATGCAGGAAATAGTGTGAATAATGGAGAAACAAATAGAAAAAGGCTATGGGAGGGGAATCATGACGACTTCTTACGAGGAATTAGTAGTGGAAATGGAACGTATATCGACAGTAATACAAAAGTTCCCGGAGAATCTGCAAGGCAAGGTTTTCGATATCATGGTAAAGAGCTATCTCGGGGAGCATGTCTTTGAAGCAGCGGCTGTGGAAGAACCGGAACCAGAGACGGTACAGCATATATCGGTCGTCGATCCCAATCGAGTTCAATCCATCAAAAAGCGTCCGATTCGCCGGAACAAAGACTCCTATAGCATGGTGAAAGACTTGGATCTCCTGGGCAAGAGCGGGGTGGAACCATTCCGTGATTTCCTGGAGCGATATGAAGTGAATTCCAATATCAAGTTCAATACAGTGGCAGTCTACTATTTGAAAAATGTCCTGCATATACCTGATGTGACGATCGATCATATCTATACATGCTATAAGAATGGCGAGCGAAAAGTACCAGGTAATCTCAGGCAGAGTATCACAGATACATCGAGCTCTAAATATGGCTATATCAACATGAGTGACAACCATATCACACTCAGTGTCCTTGGGGAGAATCTTGTCGAGTTTGAACTGAAGCAGGAAGCTTGATAGTTTGAAGCAAGCGCAAACAAGGAATATATAACGAGAGCACAACCGAACACAAATGAGTGGAGGGAAGTAACAATGAAGAAAAATATCGGATGGATCGCAGGAGGAACAGTTGCACTAGCCGCAGCAGCAGGTACCTTTTCTTATTTGAAACGCAAGAAGAACGATGATCAAAAGGTGACAGGTTCGAATCTGCAGGATAAAGAGCGGGAGGACAAGCTGCCGAGCCCGGATGCCAAAACCGACGAAGAAGAAAAAGGCTTGAGTGCATTGGATCATGCGTACCGCGAAGAATGGGTGGCAAATACAATCACACCGACTGAAGAAGAGATAAAGCGAGCGGAAGAAAAAGTGAATAAGTGATCAAAACCCGGCTGATTGCCGGGTTTTTGTGATTTCGGGTCTCTGTTACCTGTTGGGCTTCTCGAAAATTGTATTTAATTCCTCATGCTCTGCAGCTGTAAGGTGAATATCCAATGCTTTTAAGTTGCTGGCAAGCTGATCCGGACTAGTGGCGCCGGGTATGATCAAGTCAACGCCAGGACGGGTAAGCAGCCAGGCAAGCGCGATTTGAGCAGGCTGGGCATTTTTCTTTTCAGCAAATAACTTAAATTGTTCGACACGATCGACGTTATCCTGGTACACCTTTCCTTGGAACATGGGATTGTTCATTCGAGATGTATCGGTAAATACTTGATCCTTGCGATACTTACCAGCCAATAAACCGGAAGCCAAAGGGAAGAATGGGATGACGGAAATATCTCTCTCAAGGCAATACGGGATGATCTCCTTTTCCGCGTGGCGGGCTAATAAAGAATATTCCGTTTGAAGTACGTTCAAATCGTCTGATTGGTTGAATGCTTGTATTTGCTGATAATCCAGATTGGAAGCACCAATAGTCTTTATTTTTCCTTCTTTCTTCATATCAGCAAGTGCAGCAGCTGACTCAGCCAAAGGTGTGGAGCTATAAGGGAAATGAAGATACAAAATGTCGATATAATCTGTTTGCAGCCTTTTTAAACTGTCCTCCACAGCAAGACGCAGTGCTTTCGAGCTGTTATCGACCTGCAATTTGCCATCTATGAATTCTGGGTTGGGAGAGACCTTTGTGGAAAGGATCAGTTTATCCCGGGCGCCTCTTTTTTGAATCATCTCACCAATCAATTCCTCGGATTTCCCTTGGCCGTATATATATGCCGTGTCTATCATTTCAAATTGCCCGTCCAAAACTGCTTCCAATAGTTGTCGGCTCTTTTCATCATCCATCTTTGGATACATCATTTCATTGCCGACAACGCCGGCGCCGAACCCCATTTTGAAAGCCGTTAATCCTGTCTTGCCGATTGTTGCTTGATTACGCATATCATTTTCCTCTTTTCATGTTTTTAAAGCAGCCGGTGACGGGCTTACTTTAAGTTCATCCTACAAGCCGGTGTTTACACCAGGTCAAGTAGTAAAGGAAAATTTATTGAAAGTGCCCCAATTTAACGCCGTTTATTCTTTTTTCTTCTATCAGTTCCCATATCACTTGCAAATCTGCTTGCTGTTTCTTTATCTTGGCTTGATAAGCAGTAAGTTTTTCTTCCCACTCTTGATCGGACACATCATTATTGTTCAATTGGAGCAAGAGGATGGGCCGCAATTCCTCGAGACTCATTCCCGTCTTTTTTAAACACTTGATCATCAGCAGCGTTTCCCGGTGGATTTCATGAAAAACTCTATGACCATTGCTTTTTCGTGAGACAGGGGGAAGGAGATTCATTTTTTCATAATAACGGACGGTATCTTCACTAACACCACATGACTGCGTAAGTTCTTTCAATGTATAAGTTTGCTGCATGTACATCACCTTTCGTTTGAATACACTAAAGTGATTATATAAGCTGGAGTTCACTCCAGGTCAAGTGCGACATAAAAATCAAAATATTAGCTGCAAAAATGGCTAAAAAGACTAAGGCAAGAAAAACTTATCAAAGTTGTACTTGGTTTACTGCAGGTTTTCTATCTATAATGGAATTAATTAATATAAGAGGAGCATCATCTATGACTGCCTTATCCTTTTACACCGTTGCGATCATCGCACTTATCCTGCTGATAGTGATAGGTTTGGTGATCGGTACCTATCTAGTATTTCGCACATACAACCGAAAGCGTAAGCAGGCGGTCATGGCAGAATGGCAGGCAGCACGGAAGGAGCGTGAATGACCATGTACCAAATAGTGCCAATGACACAATCACAGGCAGAATCGATTGCGAACAATTGGAAATATGATGGGGATTACAGCTTTTATGATATGGATCAAGATGAAGAGGATATGGATGAATTCCTTGATCCTAAGGAGCGAGAAGGCAATGTTTTTGCTGTTCAACAGGAGAAAGAGCTCATCGGCTTCGTATCAGTGACGTATGAAAAAGAGGAAGCGGAAATCGGATTCGGGATTCGGCCTGATTTAACAGGTCAAGGATTGGGACAGTCCTTTGTTTCATTTTTGGTGGAAGCAGTTGATGAAATGTATCAACCTGAGAGGGTTTCACTTAGCGTAGCCGCTTTCAATAAGCGAGCAATCACTGTCTATGAACGGGTCGGTTTTCAACGGACAGAGCAATTTGACCAGTTTACCAATGGTGGTGTTTATCCGTTTATCCGAATGGTCTTGCCAAGAAAATAGAACAAATGATTTAGAAAACGAAACAACAAGTAAAGATATGGGGCATGGATATGGAAAAAAGAATAATATCTGCTATCGAAGTTGCTAAACTGGCAAATGTATCACAGTCGACGGTATCCAGGGTTTTCACGCCAGGTGCCAGTGTATCAGAGAAAACACGGAAAAAAGTAATGAAGGCTGCTGAAGAGCTGAATTACCAGCCCAATGCTTTGGCTCGCTATTGCCGGGGAGACGCACCGTGATGCATATCCGGCATTTGGAGCAATGACAGTATGTGTTCCGTTGGCTGCAGTCATTCTGGCAGTAATATTATTTAGTTTTGGATTAGGAATTTGATGGCTATATGATTCGTAATAATGTGTACCCTATGTAAAGGACATGATAAAAAAAGACTAGGCAGCTTTCTGTAGGATGGTCCCTGTATGAAACAGGGGTCATCTTTTAAAATTCCAGGAAATTTCCCTTTCACATTTTCTGTGATGAATAGTCGTTTGAATGCATCGGTATAAGTGATGGCTTTGGATGTGACGGACTTGACATGTGGATTAGCATGCAGTTTCTGTATATCTTTCTCGCCGAATAGTTGTTTGCTCTTTATTTCTCATCTCCGTACATAATGAATTTGTCCCCATTATACACAAAAGTACCCTATAGGTAGACTTTATTAGTATCTACTCTATAGGGTACACTCTAATCTTGGGTACGCTTCTATTCATTTTGTAATATCCATGAATCCTTCACCAAATACATCGCGTACGTCGTACAACGTGATGAATGCTTTTGTATCGATAGAGCGGACAATTTTCTTCAATGGAAGCAATTCCTGTTTATTGATGACAACATACAATATCTCTTTCTGGTTCTGCGTATAATACCCACGTCCTTCCAGCAGTGTGACACCTCTGTCAAGTTGCGTCGATATCGTTTTGGCAATTGTATCTTTTTGATTGGAAATGATGAAGACTGCTTTCTTCGGATTCAATCCTTCAATGACGAATTCCATCACTTTAGTGGCAATGTAAAGCATGATCACGGTAATGAGAAGTTTCTCTGTGCCGATGATGAACCATGAGGCTGCCACGACGATCAAATCGAAGAACAGTAAGGCAAAGCTTGTATTCCAGTCCAGATACTTATTCGCCAGCTTGGCAAGGATCGCAGTTCCTGCTGTCGTTCCGCCGACTTTTAGTATAAGCCCGATCCCGACACCGGCAAATACGCCGCCGAAGACTGCGTTCACAAGTACTTGGTCTGAAGCAATCTCCCAGCTCTCGGTTAAATGAAGGAAGGAAGAGTTCAATAGGATTACAATAAGTGTATAGAAAACGGTTTGTTTATCGAGAAATCGATATCCTATAATGAGCAAAAGCCCATTCAGGATCAGGTTCATGATACTCGGCGCCCAGCCCAGTGCATAGAACAAGATGATAGTGATACCTGTCACACCGCCTTCGCCTAGCTCACTCGGGATGGCAAAAATGTTCACTGCCAGAGCGAACAGAAAGGAACCGGCTATGAGGAATACCAGGTCTCTGAGGAAGTGCTTCTTAATCTGTTTCATCTGATAACCCCCTTCAAGTATTAGTTTCTTCACTGATAGACCACGAGATTATATCATACTGCACTATGTCTTTCCATATTACTTGACAAGAATTCAAAAGAATATCTACCGTTTTGTTTGAGATATAGAAAGGGTATAAGAAAATGATTCTGGATCAAATGCGCATAAATTGTGTCTGAATATGAAAAAGATTAGTATAGGATATATAGTAGGAGGGGTTTTGCAAATGAAAGGATCATTCAGAGCATTAGTTGCAGAAAAGCAAGGAGAAGATTTTTCTGTACAAATGAAAGACCTGACAGTCGATCAATTGCCGGCTGGAGAAGTATTGATCAAGGTACATTATTCTGGTGTCAACTATAAGGATAGTCTGGCGACGATACCAAATGGAAATGTAGTCAAGTCTTACCCGATCGTTCCGGGAATCGATTTGGCTGGAGAAGTTGTGTCTTCTGAAGATGAGCGCTTCAAGCAAGGTGATCATGTCATTGCAACGAGCTATGAAATCGGAGTTTCCCGTCACGGGGGTTATAGCGAGTACGCCAAGGTGCCTGCAGATTTTATTGTACCGCTGCCGGCAGGAATGACCACAAGGGAAGCAATGATCATGGGTACTGCAGGTTTTACGGCTGCACTTTCAGTTCAACGCTTATTGGAAAATGGTCTTGATAAAGAGAACGGCCCGGTGCTCGTTACCGGCGCAACAGGTGGAGTCGGGAGTTTTGCAGTAGCGATTCTTTCCAAGCTTGGTTTCGAGGTCGAAGCTAGTACCGGCAAACAGGAGGAAGAGGATTATCTGAAAGAACTCGGAGCTGACCGAATCATTTCCCGGGATGAAGTGTATGATGGAAACCTCAAGCAGCTTGCCAGCCAGAGATGGGCAGCGGCAGTCGATCCAGTAGGCGGAGAGCCGCTAGCATCAGTCCTCAGCCAGCTTAAGTATAACGGATCTGCTGCTGTAAGCGGTTTGACAGCTGGAGGCAACGTGCCAACGACTGTCTATCCATTCATCCTGCGCGGTATCAACTTACTTGGAATCGATTCGGTTTATTGTCCGAAACCAACGCGTGAAAAGATTTGGATGCAGCTGGCTACTGCTTTCAAACCAGGTGATTTAGAGCGCTTCGTAATCGAAGAATTGACGCTGGACCAATTGCCGGAAGCATTGCCGAAATTATTGGAAGGAAATGCCCGAGGCAGGTACTTGGTTAAAATCAGCGGCTGATGTGACAAGAATGTGTCCGGTAAATTTGAAAGATTTGTGAATAAAGTCACAAACACTTTCCCGCTGTGCAGATCCATGACATAATCATAGTCAAATGACTATGTGAGGTGCACAAATGATTTATCTGTTGATTGTGTTCGCGGTAGTTTGTGTTATTGGATGTTTTTCATCTTGGATGAAAATGGTCAAACGGGACGGAAACCAATTTGCAAATGTAACAGAAACAAAAACCGAGACAAAAACATACAAGAAAGCCAATTAAGTACTATTAACGCACTGCTTGAGCAGTGCGCTTTTTTAATTAGTCTAGAAGTCTTACATGAACAAAGTAAATCTTTTATACATTAAAGATATGCATTGGATATATTTAACATCAAATGCCGTTTTTCGTATTGAAGAACGTTTTTTTATGTTTAATAGGTCAATCTATCGCTTCAATAATTGATCGATTTCATGCAAATTGATGAACTTAATCAATCCAAAAAAGCCATAATGTCAACTATCGTTCATTGTATTGAATTAAATAGTTCACAGTGGTAATATCAAATCCAATAAAGAAAGCGCTTTCAAATTAGTGAGGAGGAGTGAGATGGACTTCACGTCTATGTTGGATAAGCGTAATTTTGTTTTTAACTGTGGCATTCAAACTAAAAAGGAATTATTTACTTGTCTGGCTGAAACCCTTGAAAGAAATGGATATCTAACAAATAAGAAAAGATTTATTAAGGATCTGGAAAAAAGGGAGAAGGAATCATCAACTGGTATTGAAGATGGGATTGGCATTCCCCATGCAAAAAGTAAAGTGGTCAAACAACCAGTGATTGCTTTCGCTCATACTAGTGGGTTAAATGACTATCATGCACTAGATGGATCATTGGTGGAATGTGTATTCATGATTGCAGTTCCAGAAAAAGCGAATGATTTGCACTTAGATACACTTAGCTTTCTAGCTAGGAAATTAATGAATGAGCAGATAAGGTCTGAACTTAAAAAAGCGAAAAATGGAGAAGAATTACAACTTATATTAACGAATCTGGGAGGGTAATAAAATGAAAATTGTTGGGGTGACTTCTTGTCCTACAGGAATTGCTCATACCTATATGGCTGCTGAAAAACTTCAAATAACTGCAGAAAAGAAAGGGCATGAAGCAAAATTTGAAACCCAGGGAGCCAAGACTGAAAATGTTTTATCCTCACAAGAGATAGAAGAAGCGGATGTTATCATTTTAGCAATTGACAAGGATGTTGACATGGATAAATTCGCTGGTAAAAAGATTAAGAAAGTCTCTACCTCAAGAGCTATAAAAGAATCCGATAAAGTTATAGATGAGGCAATAAATGGCATAGGTACCTTTATTTATAATGAGAGTAGTAAAAACGAAAATAAGCAAGTAAATAAGAAGAGCCTATATAATCATTTCATGAGCGGCGTGAATTACATGCTACCTTTTGTTATCGCAGGAGGTATCTTAATTGCACTGAGCTTTGCCTTTGGAATTGAGGCATCGGATCCTGATAGTGATAGTTATAATGTAATAGCTGGAGCTTTATCAAAAATAGGTGGAGATACTGCATTTGCATTAATGATTCCTGCTTTAGCTGCTGGAATAGCATCTTCTATTGCTGGAAGAGCAGGATTTGCTCCTGGATTGACTGCGGGTACTTTGGCTATAGCTGGAGGATCTGGGTTTTTAGGCGGTATGATAGGTGGTATTTTAGCAGGATACGTTACTGATATCCTGGCAAATAAAATAAATATGAAAAAATCCGTTCAAGCGATATACCAACTCATAGCGGTTCCTTTAGTGGCAATCACAATAGTTGGTATGTCTATGGTATTTTTAATTGATACTCCAATTTCGTGGCTTTTAAGTACGTTGACAGCATTTTTGAATGGGCTCGGTACAACATCTGGTCTGATGTTTGGGTTGCTGATTGGTTTGATGATGGCAGCTGATATGGGGGGACCTATTAACAAATCCATCTCGACATTTTCTGTCGGTTTAATGTCAGCAGGAGTTAATGCGCCAGTAGCCGCATGTATGATAGCGGGAATGACACCGCCATTAGGTCTGGCATTAGCGACTGTTTTATTTAAACATAAATTCAACAAAGAGGAGAAGACGTCTGGTAAATCTTGTTGGGTATTAGGTGCCTCTTATATTACAGAGGGTGCCATACCGTTCGCGGTAGCTGATCCACTGAGAGTAATTCCTAGTTTGATGGCAGGTTCAGCTGTTGCTGCTGCTATATCGATGTCAGCAGGAGTGACATCCATGGCTCCGCATGGAGGAATATGGGTCATGTTTATACCTAATGTTATAAATAATTTACCAATGTATATTCTTTCCTTAATAGCAGGATCATTCGTCACAGCAATTACGGTTGGACTGCTAAAGAAACCAGTGATAGCAAAAGAAGAAAAAACAAATAAAACTCAATCAGAGAAAGAAGGTATCGCATAAATAATGTTATATACAATGAAAGATCTGTTAAAAGTGGCTAAGGAGAATAAGTTTGCTGTACCCGCTTTTAATATTTGTAGTTTTGATATGTTAAAAGCTATTATGGAGGAAGTCGAAGCACAGCGCTCACCTGTAATAATTGAAATACACCCTAATGAAATTGAATATTTAGGTGATTTCTTTATTGCAGCTGTGAAAGAATATGCGTTGCATAGTAAAATTCCTGTCGTTATTCATCTCGATCATGGAGGCAGTGTTTATGATGTAATGAGGGCTATAAAAAATGGATACACATCCGTTATGATTGATGCATCGAGTTCTGATTATGAGGACAACATAAAAATTACTAAGAAAGTAGTAGATTTAGCTCACGCGGTCGGTGTATCTGTTGAAGCGGAACTGGGTACGATTGGAAACAATGGTTCGTATGAAGGGGGAGCTGAATCTTTTATTTATACAGATCCGGATCAAGCCGTAGATTTTGTGGAGAGAACTAACATTGACACTTTAGCAGTTGCAATAGGAACGTCACACGGATTATATCCCAAAGATGTGATACCTAAACTGAATCTTCCGCTACTAAAAGAATTGTATGAACGAATTGACATTCCTTTCGTTTTACACGGCGGATCTGGTAATCCTGACTCAGAAGTAAGAGCATCTGTTGATTATGGAGTATCTAAGGTAAACTTATCCTCCGATTTAAAGAGTGTATTTTTTAAAGAAATACGCAGAGTATTGACTGAAGATTCTGATATCTATGAACCGAACCAAGTGTATATGCAGCCAAATGAGAAGGTTAAAAGTGTAGTGCGGCAGAAGTTACATGTATTAAATACATTGGGCAAGGCTGATTTGTATTAAATTGGTCCAGGAGGTATGGGTATAATTCATCCATGCCTCTTCTACAATGGAGGAATTTAAATGCCAACTTCTATTCAAAAAGAGAGACAAGATAAAATAATCAATTACTTAAAATCAGAAAACTTTATAAAGACAAGTGATTTAATGGATCTACTTAATTATAGTGAAGCTACAATTAAAAGAGACTTAATAGAGTTACAAAACAAAGGATTGATTCGTAGAACACGCGGCGGTGCCGTAATTATCGATCGTCATAAGATCGATATACCATATCTTATGAAGGTCGATAAATTTAATGAAGAAAAAGAAAAGGAAAAGATAGCCAAGCTTGCTTTGGAATTAATACAAGATGATATGAGTCTGTTCATAGATTCCAGCACTACAGTCCTTCATTTGGTTAATCATTTACATAAATTCAAAGGTTTAAAGGTTATAACAAATGGTGTCATAACCGCAAGTTTATTAACTGAATATACTTCGGCGGATGTTAATATCCTTGGTGGCTCAATTGCTCCCAAACGATTCACAGTTAATGGCTCTAGGGCGTTTAATGATGCATTAACCTATCATGTTGATCTTGCATTTGTTTCATGCAGAGGGTTTGATTTTTCTTTAGGAACTAGCGAAACAACAGAAGGAGAGGCACTTATAAAGCAGTCATTTCGAAAACGATCAAAAGAATTAGTGTTAATGGTCACGCATGATAAGTTAAATCAGAAATACTTAAACCAAAGTTTAAGTTGTTCAGACATAGACTATATCATTCTTGATCAACCCTTATCTGTAGAAGAATTAGATAGTCTAAATACTTACAAGGTTAAAGTTATGTACTAAAATAAAGCTATATTTAAAAGTATGTAATAGTGCAGGCACAACACCACTAATTAAAGAATTTTAATATTTCGCGATAATTAACAAAGGTAAAGTTAACCAAAATTATAACAAAGATCCGAATTCTAATGAGTTCTAGCAGCGAAAACGTTTGGAAAGAGGACGGGACAAGAAGTAATTTAGCTTATTGAAAAACCGAACTTCAGGGCAAATCAAATTAGATTTTGCTCTGAAGTTCGGTTTATTTATTTAGAAGTATTCCTTCGTTATTCAGCGACATAATAAAGAAACTGCTACATTTACAGTGCGTGATGATACAGGGGATATCATCGGAGGTATCACCTGTACGTATTATTGGCAGCATCTGCATATCGATTTTCTTTGGGTGGAGAAGTCTATGCGGAAAGAAGGTATTGGCGCAAAGTTGTTGTCCGAAGCTGAGAATTTTGCCAAACAAAAAGGTGCCAGACTTATCAAATTGGATAGCTTCAGCTTCCAGGCACCCGCTTTCTATCAAAAGTATGGTTACAAAGTGTTCGGGAAAGTGGAAGATCATCCTGTTGGCTGTACCCAATACTATCTGGTAAAGAAGCTGTAGGAAACCTTTTGAACCGCATATTCGTAAGAAAGGAAAGGAGGAAACAAATACGTTTGTGAGCTGCAAAAAATGTATGCAGCAAAAGAAACTCGAGGAACAGGAATAGCTCATGATTTATTACAGATAGCCCTTACTTTTGCCAGCCAGCACTATAGCCGCTGCTATCTGGAAACATTAAGCAATATGACTGCTGCAAACCGTTTTTATTTAAAAAAGGGATTCCAGCAGATGGACAAACCATTAAGCCAAACGGAGCATTATGCATGTGATGTGTGGTATATCAAAGATCTGTAATCCAATGGAAAGAAGGCGATCCATTGCATTTTAGACCGGTATTAGAACTGCTGGAAGCTCGTGATATTTCCTATTCCATCGGCGGTTCGCTGCTTTTGTACCTAAAAGAACTTCCAGTAGTTCCGAATGATGTCGATATAGTAGTAGAAAGAGAGCTGTTTGCCGAAGCGAAGCAAGTGCTTCAAGAAAGCGCAGTAAAATACGAAGACAAGCCTGCCCAAGGTCGCTTTTTGACGAGGGCTTGCACAACCTTCGAGATGTCAGATGGCGTGGATGTGGATTTGATGACTGACTTTGCTGTTCTATATGAAACAAATGTTATTCGGATGCCATTCATTGCTGTCACGGAACAAACAAAGGAAGGCTTGCTGCCGCTTGGCAGTATGGAAGCTTGGTATGTTATGTATTGGCTGCTGCCAGGCAAGGAAAAGAAGCGAGCTTTGATGGAAGACTATTTTCACAGCAATGGTTTAACAGATACCTCGTACTTAAAGCAGGCGCTTATGCTTGATTTGCCGGAACCTGCAAGCGGAGCGATCAGCCGTTTATTAGCACATACACGATAAAACTAATGTCAAAATAATTTCATATAAATTACTTGAAAATCCCTTTTTGAAGGGTTTTTTTTATTTGTTAACAAAGCTGTGACGATTATGCCACAAATTGTTCAATGTTTCACAATCGCAAATAGGAAAGCAGGAGTATACTAAATGTAACAGGACCATGTGACTAATTTCACATAGTTTCCGATAAAATTATGATAAAGAAAGAAGGCGGCAAAATGGATGTTGTAGAGCTTTCGCGTATCCAGTTTGCATCAACGACATTGTTCCACTTCCTATTCGTTCCATTGAGCATAGGATTGGCATTCATCATTGCAATCATGGAAACTCTGTATGTTGTCAAAAAAGATGATAAGTACAAAAAAATGGCGAAGTTCTGGGGACATTTATTCCTGATCAACTTCGCAGTCGGTGTCGTGACCGGTATCCTGCAGGAATTCCAATTCGGAATGAACTGGTCGGAATACTCCCGTTTTGTAGGGGATGTCTTCGGTGCACCGCTTGCAATAGAAGCATTATTAGCATTTTTCATGGAATCCACTTTCCTTGGTTTGTGGATTTTCGGCTGGGATCGTCTGCCGAAATGGCTGCATGCACTATGTATTTGGCTCGTTTCCTTAGGTACGATCTTCTCCGCATTCTTCATTCTGTCTGCTAACTCATTCATGCAGCATCCAGTTGGGGAAGTACTGCAAAATGGCAGACTTGAAATGAATGATTTCTTGGCAATCTTGACGAATGGCCAGCTGTGGGTGGAATTCCCGCATACTGTGTTTGGCTCGTTCGCGACTGGTGCATTATTCATCATAGGTATTAGTGCCATTGCCTTTTTGCGCAAGAAACATGTGGAATTTTATAAAGGTTCCTTTAAGGTCGCTATTATTGTTGCTTTGATCAGTGGTATTGGTATTGCATTATCCGGGCACGAACAGGCACTTTACTTAGTTGAAACACAGCCGATGAAGATGGCTGCCAGTGAAGGACTATGGGAAGACAGTGCCGATCCGGCACCTTGGACAGTATTTGCCAATATCGATACGGAAGCGAAGGAGAATACTGGTGAACTTCAAATCCCTTATGCGTTAAGTTTCTTATCTTATGGTAAGTTCAGTGGTTCGGTCGAAGGCATGAATACATTGCAGGAACGTTATACAGAACTGTATGGTCCTGGCAATTACATTCCGCCGGTTAAAACGACATTCTGGAGTTTCCGTGTCATGACGGTATTAGGCGGAGCAGTTCTTGCTTTATCCATCTGGGGTGCGTATCTTTATGCCCGTAAGAAACTTGTTAACAGCAAATTGTATTTGCGCTTGATGATCATTGCAATCAGCTTCCCGTTCATCGGCAACTCCGCTGGTTGGATCATGACTGAAATCGGTCGCCAGCCATGGGTTGTGTTCGGTTATATGAAAACAGAAGATGCAGTCAGCGCAGGGGTGACTGCAGGCGAAGTATTATTCTCCCTCATCACTTTCTCTGCTTTGTATCTGATCTTGTTCGCGGTTATGATCACGTTGTTCGTCCGTGAAATCAAAAAAGGTCCTGAACACGATATCGAGAAGTCAGATCCGATTGCAGATCCGTTTACGAAGGAGGGTCAACATGCTTTCTCTTAATGAATTCTGGTTCATTCTCGTCGCTGTCTTATTCGTTGGCTTTTTCTTCTTGGAAGGCTTCGACTTCGGCGTCGGGATTGCAAGTAAGTTCGTAGCTAAAGATGATTTGGAAAGACGCGCTTTCATCAATTCGATCGGTCCATACTGGGATGCGAATGAAGTATGGCTGATTACAGCGATCGGTGCAATGTTCGCTGCTTTTCCGAACTGGTATGCATCCATGCTGAGCGGTTTTTATCTATGTTTCGCATTCATCCTGTTCGGATTGATCGGACGCGGGGTCGCGTTTGAGTTCCGCGGCAAAGCGGAGCACCCGACTTGGCGTAAAACATGGGACTGGGTGATTCTGTTTGGCAGCATCATCCCGCCGCTTGTTTTCGGTATCATGTTCACTGCCTTGATCCAAGGTGTGCCGATTGATGAAAATATGCATATGCATGCTGGTATCAGTGACGTCATCAACATCTATACAGTTCTTGGTGGGGTTACACTAACGATGCTGTGCGTATGGCATGGTCTTATCTTCGGAACACTACGTCTCATGGACACATTGCGCGAGCGCTGCCGCCGTGCTGCAAAGAATTTGCTTCCAGTCAACGCGATTCTGCTTGTGGCATTCCTAGGTATGACATTCTTTAAAACAGATATGTTCAGTGTACACGGCAATATCTTAGAATATCTATTTATGGTCGGTATCCTGGTTTATATCGCATCCGGCTATTTCATCACACGTAAACGTGATGGCTGGGCATTCTTGATGTCTGGCTTGATCATGATCCTGCTGATTGCATCCGTGTTTATCGGACTGTTCCCGCGGGTAATGATCAGTTCCATCAGTGAAGCGTATAGCTTGACCGTACAGACAGCATCATCAGGCGATTATTCTTTGAAAGTCATGACCTATATCAGTTTGGCGTTGCTGCCATTCGTATTAGGCTATCAAATCTGGAGCTACTACGTTTTCCGTAAACGAGTGGATCATAAGGAGCATATGGAATACTAATGGGCAGAAATTTAATGGCATACAAAGGAATAAAAACGGTGCTGCTAGGGCTCTCCGCATTGACGCTTATGCAAGCTGTAGCCATTATCTTTCAGGCGAAATGGCTGGCGGAGGCCATCACGCACCTATTTCATGGAGAAAGTTTTATATCTCAAATTCCGCTTATAGGCTGCTTCATAGCAGCCTTTCTTGCTAGACAGCTATTGCAGCTGATCATCAAGAAGGTATGTTTCCGATTTGCAGAAGCAACTGTCGAGGATATGCGGAAAGCATTTTTGGAAAGTGTATTCAAACTTGGACCGCGTTATACAAGACAGGAAGGTACCGGAAATCTGGTCACTTTCTTGTTGGAAGGGGCAGGAAAGCTTCGGGATTATCTGGAGCTGTTCCTTCCGAAGCTTGTTTCCAATATGATTACACCTTGGCTTGTTCTGATTTATATTTGGATGCACGATGACATTTCGGCGATCATCCTGTTGGTTACCATTCCGATTTTGATCGCTTTCATGATCCTGCTCGGCTTGGCTGCCCAGAAGAAAATGGACAGTCAGTGGAAGGCATATCGTATGTTATCCAATCACTTTGTTGATTCGTTAAGAGGATTGGAAACGTTGAAATTCCTCGGTCGGAGCAAGGAACATGGGGAGACGATCGAAAAAGTGAGCGGCCAGTATCGCAAATCCACATTAGGAACGTTGCGTATTGCTTTCCTTTCCACATTTGCGCTTGATTTATTTACACAGCTTGCGATCGCCTTTGTCGCTGTGACATTAGGCCTTCGGTTGATCGATGGAACACTTTTGCTGGAACCTGCTTTGATGATTTTACTGCTGGCACCAGAGTATTTCCTGCCGATTCGTGAAGTGGGGAATGATTATCATGCAACGCTCGATGGGAAAGATGCTGGTGACCAAATGCTTTCTGTCATCAAGCAGGCTGATGAAAAGCACAAGGGAAATGAAGCGGGTACTTGGGAAGAGAATAGTGAACTTGTCTTAAACGATGTAATGGTAACGTACGACAACGATCATCCTGCTTTGTCAGACATAAAGCTAAGGGTCAAAGGGAACCAGAAAATAGGATTGATCGGGGCCAGCGGTGCAGGGAAATCGACTTTCATTGATTTGCTCAGTGGTTTTATCGACCCTGTATCCGGTCAAATGGAGCTTGACGGGAAGCCCGTGGATTTCACAGCCGATACTTGGCAGAAACAAACGGCCTACATTCCCCAGCATCCATTCATCTTCCAAGGCAGCATCAAGGATAATGTTCGCTTCTATGCGCCGGAAGCTTCGGACGAACAAGTGGAAAAAGCGATTGATCATGCCGGGTTGCGCGATGTAGTCGATAAGCTGCCTGAGGGATTCGATACTTTGATCGGGGAAGGTGCCCGTTCCTTGAGCGGAGGTCAGGCACAGCGTGTTGTGTTGGCAAGAGCATTCTTAAGTGATCGTCCTATCGTTCTCTTGGATGAGCCGACAGCGCAACTTGATATTGAGACGGAATATGAATTGAAGGAAGTAATCGAGGAGCTTGCTGCAGATAAATTGTTGTTCTTCGCATCACATCGACTTCATTGGATGCAGGAAATGGATCTGATTGTCGTCATGGATAACGGCAGGATAGCAGAGAGCGGCACGCACGAACAATTAATGGCAAACGATGGCTTATATGTCCGTTTGCTGGAAGCACAAATGGGGGATAACCATGAAGCATCGTGACTGGATCATGTCATATGTCAAACGTTATAAATATCGCATGCTGACCATACTGCTGCTCAGTATGCTGACAGTCGGATCAGCTGCGGCGCTGATGTTCACATCTGGCTATCTGATTTCAAAATCATCGCTTTGGCCGGAGAATATCCTGCTCGTTTATGTGCCGATAGTCCTTGTCCGTGCATTCGGGCTGGGGCGCTCGGTATTTCGCTATTCCGAACGGCTGGTCAGCCATGATTTCATCCTACGTGTGCTGGCTAAGATGCGAACGCGTTTGTATCATCTGGTTGAGCCGAAAGCGGCGACGAGCAAGTCGTTGAAAACAGGAGAAGTACTGGGGATTTTAGCCGAAGATATCGAAAGTCTGCAGGATCTGTATTTACGTACGGTTCTTCCGACTGCATCCGCTGTTCTCCTGTACGTCATCAGTATTTGTGCATTAGGATTTTTTGATATTGGCTTTGCTGTCTATATGGCGATTTACTTTTTTGTGCTTGTTGTCGTCATGCCGATTTTCTCGCTTTTGCATATGCGCGCAGTCAATCAGGCTTACAAAAAGGATAAGGATGAGCTTTATCGATATGTAACAGATGGTTTCCTAGGTATTCATGATTGGCTGCTGAGCGGTCAGAAGAAACATTTTTTCAGCCGGTTTTACAAGCGTCAGAGTACACAAGATAAGCTTGACAAACGGTCAAAAAACTGGTCATATTACCGTGAATTCATCGGGCAAGTCATCGTGGCTGCCATGCTTGTCACGATGCTTGCTTTTGGTGCCGGCCTTTTTGCGGATGGAAGGATTGCTGGGGTATTCATCGCTGCTTTTGTCCTTGTCATCATTCCGCTGTCAGAAGCGATTTTGCCGGTTTCGAATGCGGTGGAGAAGTATCCTCGATATGAAGAATCATTGAACCGCGTCACGACGCTGGAAGCGGATCAGGAAACAATTGCTGAGCCTGAGTCCTATGAAGGCTCATTGGAAAATGTAGAGCTGACTATGAATGATGTGAGCTTCGGTTATGAGGAGCAGGCAAGTGTTATTAAGAACTTATCACTTGAACTGACACAAGGTAAAAAAATTGCCATCATCGGTAAGAGCGGTGCCGGTAAATCCACATTGCTTAAGCTGCTGCAAGGGATGCTTGTTCCCGATACAGGATCTGTTCAAATCAATGGATATGAAGCATCTGCAATCCGTCCGGATATGACAAAGCTTGTATCGGTATTGAATCAGAATCCGTATCTTTTCTATACGACTGTGGCAAATAATTTGCTGTTGGCGAATGAATCAGCATCGGAAGCAGAAGTGAAGGCTGTGATGAAACAAGTAAAACTGCATGATTTGGTTGCCAGTCAGCCAGAAGGATATCAGACATCGATGCAGGAAACAGGCCAGCGTTTTTCTGGCGGTGAGCGTCAGCGTATTGCTTTGGCACGTGTTCTGCTGCAGGATACACCAATTGTCATGCTGGATGAACCAACTGTAGGACTTGATCCAATTACTGAACGCGACCTGCTGAATACGATTTTTGATAGTCTGACCGGTAAATCATTGCTCTGGGTAACGCATCATCTCGTTGGAATGGAGCACATGGATGAGATTATCTTCCTGGAAGACGGCAACATAAAAATGCGCGGAACGCATGCACAATTGCTGCAGGATTCCTCGCATTATCGAAGATTATATGAGCTGGACCGTCCTGTGGTACCTCAGCATGTTTGATCCAAAGCGTAAACGCTTTGGATTTTTTTTATGCATAAGATACCATTCACTCCGTCATACTACGGTTAAGCATAATTGAAATGGAGTGACGTGATGGATATCCTTCTTGCCGTTCTGCCTGCATTGTTTTGGGGCAGTATCGTATTATTCAATGTCAAGCTTGGCGGAAGCCCTTATCATCAGATTCTCGGTACAACGATCGGAGCCTTGCTGCTTTCCATCGTGTTGTACTTCTTCGTGCGTCCGGAATTGTCGGGATTCATCTTTTTAATTGGATTCATATCCGGATTGTTCTGGTCTCTTGGCCAAACCTTCCAGCTGAAAAGCATCCATGCAATCGGCGTTTCCAGGACAATGCCGATCTCGACAGGCGCTCAGCTTGTCTCCACATCCTTGTTTGGCGTGATTGTATTCGGAGAATGGAATACAACCCGTTCTGTCATTCTCGGAATCCTGGCGCTGGTGCTGATCATCGTTGGGGCAATGCTTACTTCCAAACGCGCCAAGGGAGAGCAAGAAGACGAGGGGAGTCGGGGAGCTTTCCGTAAAGGGCTGATATTCATTACCATCTCGACGGTTGGCTATCTTGTGTATGTTGTCATAGCCAGGCTGTTTGGAGTGGATGGCTGGACTGCTTTATTCCCGCAAGCTGTGGGCATGGTGGCAGGCGGAATCATTTTGACGGTGAAATACAAGCCGTATGATTTGTACACAGTGAAGAATATAATCCCTGGTCTGATATGGGCTACCGGGAATATGTTCCTGTTTATTTCGCAGCCTCGTGTCGGGGTTGCAACAAGTTTCTCATTATCCCAGATGGGCATCGTCATTTCCACATTGGGCGGTATCTTCATCTTAGGTGAGAAGAAAACAAGGGGACAGCTAATCAGTATCAGTATCGGGATTGTCCTGATCGTTGTTGCCGGGTTCCTCTTAGGTTATACGAAATCATGAAAAAGGAGTGTTTCTTATGTATCCAAGTTTGCAAGGGAAAGTAGTAGTCATCACAGGTGCGTCCACTGGTCTGGGGAGAGCAATGGCGCAGCGTTTTGGCCAGGAAGGCGCTAAAGTTGTCGTGAATTATTACAATAATAGTGAAAAAGCTGATGAGGTTGTCCGTGAAATCAAAGACAGCGGCAGTGACGCAGTAGCCATTCAAGGCAATGTAATGGAAGAAGAGGATGTTAAGAAACTCGTCCAGACAGCCATCGATTCATTCGGTAAGCTTGATATCATGATTAACAATGCTGGTGTTGAAAATCCAGTTCCGTCCCATGAACTGCCATTGAAGGACTGGGAACGTGTCATCGGAACGAACTTGACAGGAGCTTTCTTGGGATCACGGGAGGCATTGAAGTATTTTGTCGAAAACAATGTCAAAGGGAATATCATCAACATGTCCAGCGTCCATGAAATGATTCCTTGGCCATTGTTCGCACATTATGCAGCAAGTAAAGGCGGCGTGAAGCTTCTGACGGAAACATTGGCGCTTGAATATGCCCCAAAGCAAATCCGAGTGAACAATATCGGACCAGGTGCCATCAATACGCCGATCAATGCAGAAAAGTTCGCCGATCCAAAGCAGAAAGCCGACGTGGAAAGCATGATTCCGATGGGATACATCGGCAAGCCTGAGGAAATTGCAGCAGTGGCTGTCTGGCTTGCATCTGACGAATCCAGCTATGTAACCGGAATTACATTATTTGCAGATGGCGGTATGACCAAATACCCGAGCTTCCAGGCAGGAAGAGGCTGAAAAAAGAAGACAATGCCCGCAGGCATTGTCTTTTTAATGTTCATACATCATTTTCCTGGTCATGCCGCCATCCACTACAAGATTTTCGCCGTTTATGAAATTATTCTCCGCTGATGTAAGGAATAGACATGCTCTTGCAATATCGGATGGTGTCCCGACCCGCTTGGATGGATGCTGATCATGATCGACAGGACGGAGGCTGTCATATTCCTTCGTTTCAATCCAGCCGGGGCTGATGCTGTTCACTGTGATGTAGTCATTCTGCAAGGACATTGCCAGTGCATGCGTGAGGGCTGTGATGCCGCCTTTGGTTGCAGCATAAGCCTCGGTGTCCGGCTCTGACATCGTTGCACGAGTCGAGGCGATATTAACGATCGAGCCGCCTTTTCCGCTATTTTTCATATATGCCGCTGCTTCCCTGCTTGCCAGGAAGGTTCCGCGCAAATTGGTATTGATGATGGAGTCCCATTCCTCGATTGATAGCTCAAACATATTCTTAAAAGCACTGATACCAGCGTTATTGATCAGGATATCAATTTGACCGAAATGGTCGAAGGCTTGCTGCATGAAGTTCGTCACTTCCTTATGCAGCCGCATGTCTGCTTGGAGTGCAAGTCCTTCACCTGCCATTTCCTGAACAGTCTGTTCGGCAGCAGCTTGATCCAAGTCAATTGCAGCCACTTTCGCACCTGCATAGGAATATGCTTGGGCAACAGCCTTTCCGATTCCATTTCCTGCTCCGGTTACGACTACGACCTTGTCTGTGAAATCCATTTTTTCATCCTTTCTTATCCTTATAAAAAATATGCCCAAGGGACCACGTACCATCCTCTTCCACAATCAGTTCCCCGAAAGAGAATTGCTCCTGTCGCCGCTTATCCGTAGGAGAACCGGGATTGAAGAGGACAAGATCCGATTCTTTCTTATGAATGGGGATATGGGAATGGCCATAAATCAGCAGATCGATTGCTACCTTGTGAAATTCCGCTCTCGCTCGCTGTTCAGTCGTTTTTCCTTTTCCGTGTCCATGAGTCAGACCGATTTTGAGTCCATGAAAATTCAGCAGCTGCTTTTTAGGCAATTTATCAATCAATTCAGGGCTGTCTATGTTTCCAGAAACAGCTGTAACTGGGGCGAAAGAGGAAAGTGAATCCAAAACACAGATGTCCTGGAAATCTCCTGCATGGATGATGTGGTCAGCCTGCTCCAGATAAGGAAGTAATGCTGATGGCCATGCCTTTGCCATGCGCGGCATATGGGTATCTGCCAAGATGGTGATCCGCATCGAATTCTCCTCCTAACACTGTCATAATACCCAAAAGCACGTTTCAGCAATCATAAAAAACCGCTCACCCAGAATGGGAGAGCGGTCTAGATCAATGCTGTACCTGATGCTCGGGCTGATGCAGGGTGATATCGGCACCAAGCTGTGTGAACAGCCCGACGATATCTTCGTACCCGCGTTGTATGTGTTTGACATCTGTGATCTTGGTCATCCCATCGGCAGCAAGACCTGCGAGTATCAAGGAAGTGCCTGCGCGCACGTCATGTGCCTTTACCGTTGCGCCTTTAAGTTTGGCCCCGCCATTGATGACAATCTGATGTTCGACTACGTCAATGTCTGCGCCAAGTTTTTTCAGTTCTCCAACGTGTCCATTACGGTTCGGATACACTTTATCAAGAATCGTACTAGGCCCCGCAGCCAAAGTCAGCAAAGTAGTCAGCGGCTGCTGAAGATCGGTTGCAAGTTCAGGGTACATTCCAGTCTGGATGCGTGTACCTTGAAGTGCAGTGCCGGAAGCTGTCATCGAGTCATCGTCTTCTGTGATTGTCATACCAAGCTCAATCAATTTGTTTGTGCAGCTCGCCAAGTGTTCAGGAATAACGTTTTTTACCGTGATACGCCCGTTTGTCACACCTGCAGCCATCAAAAATGCACCAGCAATCAAACGGTCCGGAATCACCGTATGCTCGATTCCGCCATGGAGGGATTCCACACCGTCGATGGTAATCTTCTCCGTGCCGGCGCCTTTGATTTTTGCTCCCATCAAATTCAGGAGATTGGCTAAGTCTACGACTTCCGGATCTTTGGCAGCATTATGCAAAGTTGTCCGTCCTTCAGCTTTGACCGCAGCCAGCATAGCGTTGATCGTTGCGCCGGATGTAATGACATCGAACGTGATCTCTGCACCTGTGAGTTTCTCACAAGTAACTTCATAATACTGCTGCTTGAAATCGAATGCCGCACCAAGTGCGGAAAGTGCCTTCACATGTTGATCGATCGGGCGCGAACCAAAGTCATCTCCTCCCGGATAACCGATTTGGACAGTTTTGACTTTATGCAGCAAAGCTCCGACAAAATAATATGAAGCTCGGAAATCTGAGGTTTTTGCCAAATCGAGTTTTCCGGATGTAATATGCCTGCCGGTCAGCTCATATGTGTTTTTTTCTATTTCCTTCATATTCAAACCGATATCCTCGGCAATGTCTTTTATCAATAAAATATCCCGGATGGCGGGAATATCATGTAATGTAATTATCTCATCTGTCAAACAGCCTGCTGCAACCAGTGCAAGTGCACTGTTCTTGGCACCAGGTATTGTGACTTCCCCAGTCAGCGGGCCGCTTTTTCTGACTTCAAACCATGCATTGTCCACTCTATTACGCTCCTTGTCTAATTTCCAGCTCTGAAAGTCAGAAGCAAAAGACCAGAAGATCAGGAAAACATTCCTGGCTTCTTCGTAATCCAACATTTCTGATCACTCTTCAGCGCTTTTTATCTGCTCTCATATGCACATAAAATTCATTTTACCATTAATCAGCCAAGAAGTAGATAGGGAATAAGTATTCCTATATGCAGTTTTTACCTTTATCATCGAACCATACAGATAAGAGCTTCATATACTAGCTGTATCGGACTTTTATGCTACAATGAAAGGGACTGGACTATACCGAGGGAAAGGCAGGCTCATCATGAAAGGAAAAAAAGTTGTCAAGGGCACGGCTATCGGGCTGCTTGTACTTTTTCTGTTTTGGTTTGTCCGGGAACATATCAACCTCTCACCTGAGGAAATTCAAGGGTGGATAGTTTCATTCGGGATCATTTCCCCGTTAATCTATATGGGAATATATACAATTAAACCCGTCATCTTTTTCCCATCCTCCGTATTATCGATTGCCGGCGGTTTGGCTTTTGGCTTTATCAAAGGAACAATCTTCATTTTGATTGGTTCCGCTGGTGCTGCAATCGTCGCATATTTTCTTGCGCACTTCTTTGCCGAACGGTTCGGGGATAAGGATTTCGGTGAACGTGTGGAGAAAATCAAGCAGAAACTGCATGATGAAGGATTCTTCTATGTATTGGTCATGCGTGTACTGCCGGTTTTCAATTATGATCTGGTCAGTTATGTTGCCGGTCTGACAAATGTTAAATTCAAGCAATATATAGCCGCCAGTATAGTGGGCGTGCTCCCGGGGACGATGACTTATGCATTGGTTGGATCAAGTATCGTATCCTTTAATTATATGTATCTCGCTATTATTCTTTTGATTATATTGATTTGTGCTTTGATCGGTTTCTGGAAACGAGACAAGATCAAGGAAATACTGACTTAAGGCAGCGCGGGCTGTCTTTTTTGCTTCAAACAGATATGTCATTTTTAAAAAGAATACAAGCTTTCGAGGTGAAAAAGACCAAAAGGCAAAGGACTATCTCTGCCTTTTGGTCTTTTGTTCATGCGAATGCTGTCGCGTGTATTCCGCTTTCTTTCTCGTAGGCGCGCTGCAAGACCCGGGTTTTATCACCTGGCACACCGTTGCTGATATGTTTCCCTTCAATTTCAATGACCGGCATGATTTCGCTGGTTGTGCTGGTGATGAATATTTCATCGGCATGAAGCAGTTGCTCGATTGTGAAAGCTGTTTCCTCCACTTGCAGCCCGGCTCTTGATGCGAGTGCCAATACCCTTTTCCGGACACAGCCATGCAGGATATTATCGGCTGCTGGATGCGTGTAGAGAATTTGTCCCTTGATGATGAATACATTCGATGACGAGCCTTCGGTAACAAGGCCTTGTTTATGAAGGATGGCTTCGAAGGCCTTTTTTTCCTTAGCTGTTTGCTTTGCCAATATATTTGGCAGAAGGTTCAGGCTTTTGATGTAACACAAATCCCATCTGATATCATCTGCCAGCACAGCTCGCACGCCTTGCTGAAGCAGGGAGACAGGTCTGTCACTTTGTTCGATATAAGCATAGAAATTACTAGGAACATCAGGGAAACTATGTTCACGAGGAGCTGATCCGCGGGTGACTTGCAGATATAGTTTAGCATCCGTTTGTACGTCGTTTCGGTCTGTCAACTTTAGGAGCAAAGTTATCAATTCATCTTTCGTAAATGGTACCTCCAGCCGGATAGCTTCAGCCGAACGGAATAACCGGCCGATATGTTCTTCCAGCAGGTCGTACTTTCCTTGATAGATCCGGATGACCTCATATACGCCGTCACCGAATTGCAAGCCTCTTTCTTCGAAGGGATATAAAAGTGATTCTTTCGTGATTATTCCATCTTGTGTCAACACATAATCGTATAAGCTCATAATTCATACCTCCCTTAATTTACATCCAGTATAGCAGAGCTGAAAGCCAATGGCGGGAAAGAAATTTGTCGAATTTTGAATAGAGTGTTGCACGCATGTAAAAACCTTGTTATACTACCTAACATACTATTTATAAACCGGGGTATTCATTTAGCTCTTCATGCACTTGTTCATTACCCCTGAGCCAACGCAGTGTCTCGTTTTAAACGTAACGAGGCATTGCGTTTTTACTATGTATGATGTGGAAATAATGATATTAGGAAGGAGGCCGTATAATGGATGCAGAAAAGCTGAAGCAGGAGCTGATTGCATACAGCAAAACTATCGGGGTGGACAAAATCAGGTTCACAACTGCAGATGTCTTTCAGGAGTTAAAGGAAAGACTGAAGCAGCAGCAGGAAAACAATTATCAGTCGGGCTTTGAAAAAGGGACGATTGAAGAACGGACCGAACCGAAAAAGCTCATGCCTTCTGCACAGTCCATTATTGCAATCGCACTCGCGTATCCTTCCAGACTGCCGAATGCACCGAAAAGTACGAAGGAAGAACCGCGTGGGCTGTTCTGCCGTGCCTCCTGGGGAATGGATTATCATGAAGTGCTGCGGGACCGTCTGAATAAACTGGCTGCTTTTCTCGCAGAAAGGGTGGACGGCTTCACCTGCCGCTCGATGGTTGATACGGGAGAGTTATCCGACCGAGCTGTTGCTGAGCGGGCAGGCATCGGTTTCAGTGCCAAAAACAGCTTTGTCATCACGCCGGAATTCGGTTCATATGTGTACCTTGGTGAAATGATCACCAATATACCATTCCTCCCGGATGAGCCTGTTGAAGATAGCTGCGGTACATGTACCAAATGCATTGATTCCTGTCCGACAGGGGCTCTTGTCCAAGGCGGGCAGCTGAACGCTCAGCGCTGTATCGCTTATCTGACGCAGACAAAAGACTTCCTGCCGGATGAATTCCGTTCCAAGATAGGAAACCGTATTTATGGCTGTGATACTTGTCAGCTTGTTTGTCCGAAGAACAAAGGAATGGATTTCCATTTACATGAAGAAATGGAGCCTGACCCAGAAGTGGTGAAACCGCTGTTGAAACCGCTGCTTAAAATGTCCAATAAAGAATTCAAAGCTAAATTCGGGCTGATTTCCGGCTCGTGGCGTGGCAAGAAACCGATACAGCGAAATGCAATCCTGGCTATCGCGCATTACAAGAGCTCATCAGCTGTACCTGATTTGATAGACCTTATGGAACAAGATCCGCGTCCTGTGATTCGCGGAACGGCTGCTTGGGCAATCGGTAAAATCGGATTACCCGAAGGTTATGAGGCCATCAGAAAAGCGATGGATAAAGAACAAGATGAACAAGTACGTGAAGAAATGGAAAAAGGGTTGCAGTTTGAGCGACAATACGAAGAAGCACATTAAAAAAAGGAGCGAAATTTGCTCCTTTTTTTATCGATTGCGATCAGCGAGAAGATTTTCCCGAGCAGCGGCCTTTAATGTTGTGCCCAGCCTTTCTGTGTGATGAAATCCCTCATATATACCCGCTTCGGTATCCTCAATTTATCAGTAGCCTGTTCCGTCCAAGTTGTTTTCCGGCTGTTTTCGGAGCGTTCCACGTAATAAGCTTGGATCGTACGATCATATTCTTCCAGCTGGGCATTGAGCATGCCTTTATCCACATTGTATCTATTTTCATGATAGACACTTTCAAAAGGCAGCCGTGGTTTTTTCTCGCTCACCTTTTCTGGATATCCGACAGCGATCCCGAACAGAGGCAGTACATGCGCTGGTACTCCCAAACTAGCAGAAACACCGGCCAGATTATTTCGGAGGCCGCCGATGTAGCAGATACCCAATCCCATCGATTCCGCTGCAATAGCAAGATTTTGAGCGGCTAATGAGGCATCGATCGTTCCGATCAGCAAGGCCTCGGTTCCTTGGATTGTTTCAGAAATATCTGCCCGCAGATTGCTGGCCATTTCCTTATGGCGATAGAAATCAGCGCAAAAAACGAAAAAGTGGCCGTTTTTAACGACATATTCCTGACTGCCAGCATAAGTGCTGAGTTCCTTTTTTACTAAAGGATCGCTTACCCCGATAATCGAGTATGCTTGGAGGAAGCTCGACGTGGATGCTGCTTGTGCAGCGGAGACGAGTTCCCTGATTTGCTCCCCTGAAAGTTGTTCGGACGTAAAAGATCTTACTGATTTGTGACTCAAGATGGTTTGCAAGACGTCAGACATCGTATTCTCCCCCTTTTTTATAAGGATACACAAATTTGTCACAATTGTAACTAAAAATGTTTGCGCTTTCATAAACGGAATCAGCCAAGCTCCTGAAGCATATACTGCCATGATTCTACATACATACAAGTGAGGTGGGAGCATGGAGACATTCATGACTATATTATCTGTATTTGTCGTGGGAGGCTTGCTCCTTCTGCGCGGATATGCTATGTCATATCGAAGGAAGAACAGGAGGGATAGAGATGGGGAAGAGTGAACAGCTGGCGGAATATTGGATGCAGGAAGTCGACGGGAAGAAAGCTGGGAATTGGCTCGTAAACCGGATTGCCTCCCATGAGAAAGACGGGGCAAAAGTTGCACAGATTCGCGGGGAAGGCACAATTTTGGGTGAGGAACATGATGGGGAAGAAGACATCATCACTTATCGGCTATGTGCAACCTTCCTCATTCATAAGCAGCATGCGACGTATCATGAAGAGGAAGTGCATACACATGTAGCCCGTTTGCGTGAGGGGCAGATCATTCAAGATGAACGAATCGAGGATGCCGTGCAGCCGCATGTTCCAGGGCTTGTCGTTTATGAAAGCAATGATGAGGATTTTGACCGCCAGTTCAACTATGACAGACGGGCTGCTGTACAGTATGCCGAACGTTGGTGGAATGACTATAATCCTGCTTATAAGAAATTTGAAGTCGACTGTACGAATTATGTTTCCCAGTGTTTGCGGGCAGGCGGGGCACCGATGAGGGGGGAACCGGATCGGAATTCGGGATGGTGGTTTAACGGAGAAAGCTGGAGCTATAGTTTTACGGTGGCAAATGCTTTGCGCTGGTACTTGAGCGGTTCGACGCAAGGTTTGCGCGGACAGGAAGTAGCCGATGCAAGGCTGCTCCGGCCTGGGGATGTGATTTGCTATGATTTTGAAGGGGATGGCAATTTCAATCATAATACCATTGTGGTAGCCCGCAATGCACAAGGTGAGCCGCTGGTCAATGCCCATACAGCCAACAGCAGGATGCGACATTGGGCTTATCGTGACTCTCCTGCCTATACGGAGAATGTTGTTTATAAATTTTTCCAGATTGGGGTATGATCTCTGCTTATGCTATACTAATAAGGTTGAAAGTTAAAAGCAGAGGTGAAAGTATATGCCAAGACATATCGTACTATTCCAGCCAGAGATTCCGGCTAATACAGGAAATATCGCTCGTACCTGCCTTGCAACAGATACGACTTTGCATCTGATCCGTCCGCTCGGTTTCTCGACGGATGACAAAATGCTGAGAAGATCGGGATTGGATTATTGGCATGACGTTGATATTCATTATTACGATAGCATAGAAGCGTTATATGAACGATTTCCGGAAGGTGTCTTTTATTATATAGAGAACTTCGGTACCAAGCATTATACGGATTATGATTTCAGTGATACCGACCAAGACCTTCTATTTGTCTTCGGACGCGAGTCGACCGGTATTCCAAAAGATTTGCTGATAGGAAAAGAGGAGCAATGTCTCCGGATTCATATGACAGATAAGGTCCGTTCTTTGAATCTTTCCAATACTGCTGCAATCATCATATACGAAGCTCTTCGTCAGCAAGGCTTTGATAGGCTATCATAAACTGCACCTAGCGTGCAGTTTATTTTTTTACTAGTTGTTTAGACATAGTCAAATTAGGGATAATGTAGTACTTTTACCGGTTTTATTTGGTAGCAATATACTAATGTCACTTATATCCGGTGGATTTACTGATATGAGGCGGTATAATGGAGTGCATGAATAATGTGAAAGATTACACGTTATTGCTTCGCGCATTTGGGGATAAACTGCGTTATCTGAGGAAAAAACAGATGCTGACACAGGAAGAGTTGGCTGGCATGGCGGGTTTTAATCGATCGTACTATTCCGATATCGAAAACGGAAAGCGGAATATATCTTTTGTAGGCATCAGTAAATTGGCCATAGCGCTGAATGTGGAGATGGCTGAATTATTACCAACAAAAGAGGAATATACTAAGCTGCTCGATTTGGAAGCAAGACACAGCCAGGAATCGATTACATACATATACGGCAACTGTTGAAAGGCACTTGTGCAAAACAGGGGCGTAGGGATAGGGATTCTATGGCAGCCAGTTGCAAAATGGAATCACAGGCTGTAAGATATGGCAGTTTTTTTGTAAAAGGAGAATGGAATTGATTTTAAAACGAAAACGCATCCAAGATATACTGCTTGGTGATATCATGGGCAGTGATATCGTTCTGGCAGATAAGACTAGAGTGGAGAAAGGGACAGTCATTACGGCAGCTTTACTCGATCAGCTGAAACAAAACAGAGTGCCGTCTGTCATTGTCGAGACCGAAGAGGAAGCTGCTGCTGATCTATTCAGCAAGTCAGATCGTCTTCAGCAGATGATTCAGGCGCTGCAAGAGAAAGAAACCGATCACCAAGCCACTTATAAGCGGAGTATGGAAAAACATTTCTACACGAACCTGTCTTATATTGCATTCGAGTATCGCTACGGTAAATTGCTCTATGAAGAAGAGAATATCCGTTTCTTGAAGGATCTTTACGTAAAAAGCTTGAAGACGATGGGACGCAGCAGTCTTTGGCATCTTCTCGAGCAGCGGGATCCATATGCTTTCATCCATTCCTTGGATGTTTTCGTCATCGGTACAATGCTTGCTTATCATATGAATGTCGTCCAATTGGACCTGTGTGCAACGGGATATTTATTTCACGATATCGGAAAACTGGAAATACCCCGGGAAATCCTGGATAAAACATCCACATTGACGAAAGAGGAATACGAAATCGTTCAGACACATACGGTCAAAGGAGAGGCGCTTTTGAATCAAGCGGGCGAACCGTTGCTAGGACGCTATGCCAGAAGCCATCATGAACGGCTGAATCGAAAAGGATATCCGGATGGCGCATATTTGCCGGAATTGGGAGTAGACCTGCAAATATTGGCAGTTGTCGATACCTTTTCAGCTCTCACGCTATCCCGTACCTATCGGGAAGTATTGCCGGCAACGGAAGCCATCCAGCTGATGTTGGAGATGTCGGAAGCATACCCGAAAAAAATTGTTAAAAAACTGGCGCAGCTCATGCATATATTTCCTAGTGATATGAGAACGGTTCAGCTGGATGATGTCATGATGGATGAATACACGAATGAAGCGCATATGGAATTAGGATGGAAGCAGAAGCCGTAAGCACGTTTGTGAATTGCTGGCATGATAGCTGATTCCCGGGCATACATTAAGGTAATCGCCTTTTGTCTAACAATGCCTGGGAGGTTAATGAATGATGAATATATTGGATAAGGTACAGCAGTATCGCCAGGAACAAGAGAAACTTCACTGGGAAGGAACACTCGCCGATTATCTGCGTTTATTGAAGGACCGTCCTTATCTTGCTCAATCTGCACATTCCCGTGTATATAATATGATCAAGCATAAAGGCATTGAAGAGGAAGATGGTGTAAAAAGCTACAGCTTCTTCAAGGACTCATTGTTCGGTTTGGAGGAGCCGCTGGAGAAGCTGGTTGAAGAATACTTCCATCCGGCAGCTCGGCGACTGGATGTACGCAAACGGATCCTGTTGCTCATGGGTCCTGTAAGCGGAGGTAAATCCACGCTTGTCAGCCTGCTCAAACGAGGACTTGAGGAATATACACTGACGGATGAAGGGGCCGTTTATGCTATCAAGGGCTGTCCGATGCATGAAGATCCGCTTCATTTGATTCCGGTTCATCTGCGCAAGGATTTCGAAGATGAGTATGGTATTCGAATAGAAGGCAATCTATCACCTCTGAACTTGATGCGGCTGGAAGAAGAATATGATGGCAGGATTGAAGATGTCATCGTTGAGCGAATCTTCTTTTCCGAAGATAAACGATCGGGTATCGGTACATTCAGCCCTTCTGATCCGAAGTCGCAGGATATCGCGGATTTGACTGGTTCCATTGACTTTTCCACCATCGCGGAATATGGGTCGGAATCGGATCCGAGGGCTTATCGTTTTGATGGGGAGCTCAATAAAGCCAACCGCGGGTTGATGGAATTCCAGGAGATGCTCAAATGTGATGAGAAGTTTCTTTGGCATCTGCTTTCGCTGACGCAGGAAGGCAACTTCAAGGCTGGTCGATTCGCTTTGATCAGTGCGGATGAACTCATCGTTGCGCATACCAACGAATCTGAATATCGTTCTTTTATCTCGAATAAAAAGAATGAAGCATTACACTCCCGGATGATCGTCATGCCTGTTCCTTATAATCTTAAAGTTGATGAAGAAGAGAAGATTTATCAA
This sequence comes from Terribacillus jepli, assembly GCF_047228925.1. NCBI lineage: Bacteria > Bacillati > Bacillota > Bacilli > Caryophanales > Bacillaceae > Terribacillus > Terribacillus jepli. The sequence continues at coordinate 84,585 of NZ_JBFEGH010000003.1, forward strand.
AAGATGATTGCTGAAAGTGATATCAAGGATGTTCACATCGCACCGCATACGTTGAAGATTGCAGCAATGTTCACGATTCTTACTAGATTGAAAGAATCGAACCAAGGCGGCATCAGCTTATTGAAGAAGATGCATTTGTACAATGGGAAGCTCTTGGAAGGCTTCAGCGACGCAGATATCCAGGAACTCAAAAAAGAACACAGTGATGAAGGTATGAGCGGTATCGATCCAAGATATGTGATCAACCGTATTTCCAGTACTATCATTAAAAAAGAAATGCGTTCCATCAATGCATTGGATGTACTTCGTTCTTTGAAAGATGGCCTCAGCAGTCATGCTTCCATCTCAAAAGAAGATCGAGAACGTTATTTGAACTACATTGCAGTAGCGCGCAAAGAATATGATGAGATGGCGAAGAAGGAAGTGCAGAAAGCATTTGTCTATTCCTATGAAGAATCTGCCAAGACATTGATGGATAATTATCTGGATAATGTTGAAGCTTATTGCAATAAAACAAAGCTCCATGATCCGCTTACTGGGGATGAAATTCCTTCTGATGAAAAATTGATGCGGTCGATCGAGGAGCAAATCGGCATTTCTGAAAATGCCAAAAAGGCTTTCCGGGAAGAAATCCTTATTCGAATTTCGGCTTATGCCCGCAAAGGGAAAAAGTTCGACTATCAATCCCATGAACGGCTGCGGGAAGCTATCCAGAAAAAGCTGTTTGCAGATTTGAAGGATGTAGTTAAAATTACGACATCGACCAAAACTCCGGATGAGCAGCAGCTGAAGAAGATGAATGAAGTAGTCGCGACATTGATAGATGAATATGGCTATAACTCCACATCGGCAAACGACCTTCTCCGTTATGTAGGAAGCTTGCTGAACAGATAAAATAAACCGCCGGAAATTCCGGCGGTTTATTTGTATGGTTAGGCGGATAAAAGCAAAAATCCGGCGAATATAGGCAGCAGTACCATGGCCGTTTTTAAATAGACTGGACGTACACGCTTTGTGAATTTGGCTCCGATATATGAGCCGATCATTGTTCCTGCGACGACTTCCAGCAAAAGCTTGATGTCCAAGAAACCGAGTTGCGCATAACCGACGCCTCCTGCCAAAGCAATCGGAATGATGATCATCATCGTTGTACCGGCAGATTGCTGCGCGGACAGGCCTAGTAAAATCAAAAGACCGATTTGGATGAAGGGGGCGGAACCAATTCCAAATAATCCAGACAGTGCCCCAGTTAAAATGCCAAGCAGTGCAGCAGCAATGAAGTAGACAACGTTGTTTTTGTAAATGAATGCACTTAGCATATTTTCCTTGTCGGCAGGTTTACTCATTAGCAGAAGTCGGATGCAAAGCACCACACCAGACAGGACGAGCATGCCGGCTGTAAGGTAGTTCAAGATATCTTCCGGGATGATGCCGGAAAAGTGGGAACTGATGAAGGCGCCAGCTGCGCCGAAGACACCGATGATAAGGCCGGCCCGCAATGTCACATTTCCCTCGCGGTAGTGACTGACAGCACCTGAGAAAGAAGAGAACAGCATGGACGCAAGCGCCGTTCCCAACGCAACATGGATCGGAAAACCGAACAGCACTGTCAAAATGCTGATGATGAATCCAGATCCGCCAGCTCCGACAAAGCCGATGATAAGACCGGCAGCAATCATAATTAATATAATTTCAATAGCCATAATAATACTTCCCTCATTTCTAGTTGTAATTTTATTTAACCATAGTAAAATGCTGTTGTATAATGCATAAAAAACATACGACCAATGCAGAAAGGTTATGGGTGATTCGATGGAATGGCAGCAACTGGTTTATTTTAAGGAAGTCGCGGAGCGGGAGCATTATCTAAAGGCAGCAAAAGCTTTGGCCATATCCCAGCCAGCCTTGAGCCGATCGATCCAGAAGCTGGAGGAACAACTCGGTGTCCCGCTTTTTGAGAAAAGAGGAAGGGGTATTGTTAAAAGCCGCTATGGGGAAGCTTTTTATACACACGCAGTCAACATACTGGGGGAGATGGAGAAGGCGGAAAAGCACATACGTAAAATGAAAGATCCGCACTATGGGGAGATTACCCTCGGTTTTATGAGATCGCAGGGTCTTCAGCACATACCACGGCTGCTGAAGCAGTTTAAAGAACTTTATCCATCAGTGGAATTTTCCCTGAATCAAGGCTCGACAGAAGAACTCATTAACCAGTTAAGAGAAGGGAAGCTTGATTTGTGCATCTGTAATATGGATCAGGGAGTGGAAGGGCTGTCCTGGCGGAAGCTATGGACGGACCAGCTTTATGTATATGTCTCTGATACACATCCGCTTGCACAAGAAGAGCAGCTAGCATTAAAGCAAATAGAAAAAGAGCCTTTCCTGCTCATTCGGCCAGGTTACAGCGCCAGAGTGATGTTTGAACAGATAGTGGAAAAGTACGGTTTGGAACCAAAAATAGCACTCGAAAGTGAAGATATGATGACTATATTAGGCTTCGTCGCTGCCGGACAAGGAATTGCCCTGCTTCCATCCATGGAAACGCTTCATATGCATCATGTCAGAAGCATTCCACTGATGGAACCAACGGAAAGAAAAATCGGCGTTGCCTGGCGGGAAGGCAGTGTATGTTCACCGGCTAGTGAACATTTTATTGAGCAGCTTGTCACCTACTCGACACAATTCTGGAAATAAAGCGATGTAATGTCGCTTTATTTTTTTATGGTTAACTATTTGGTGTATTTTGTCGAAGTATTGTGACAACAATTTACAGCTTATTAATAAAACCTTAATACATAAGTTCTAGAATGAATGCGGGAGGACGATTCCAATAAAAGATAGGGGGAGCTATATGAAGCGTTCATATCGAGTGGCAGCTGGTCTCAGTGCATGTTTGCTGCTCATGCAGACAGTCGTGCCCGCATCCATTCCAGTTGCAAAAGCAGAAGAGAAACTCCGTGATAACAAGGTTTCGATCACAGAAGTGTATGGAAGCGAAGGGCAAGATGTGGAAGGTTTCTCTTTTATTGAAGTACATAATGGAACAGAGGAAGCGAAGTCGTGGAAGGAGCTTGCGCTTACCTACACAACAGACCAGGATAAGAAGCTCGAATTCCAAGAGCCGGATGAGCAAATCCCAGCAGGAGGCTATGCCGTACTTGCTTTGGACAATGAGGCTACAGTCGAAACTTTCAATAGTCATTTTGGAACTGAGCTGGCCGAGGCAGCATTCACTAATGTAACAGAACCATACATATTCCAAGATGGAGAGCAGCAGCTAGTCATCACCGACACTACAACCGATCAAACTTCCGTGTCTGTATTCCACTTTCAGGATGTCGAGCAGGCAGAAAGCATCCATTTCGCAAATGATCAGAAAACACCAACCATCCTGGCAGCGCCATCACCAGGTTCCGAAAAGATAGAACCAGACCAAAAAGAAGATACAACGGAAAGTCCACAGCCGGATGCGCCAGATCAGGACGTGAAGGAAGATCCTTCGGATGAGAATGAGCAGGCGGCAGATTCAAAGACAAAAGACCAAGAACAGCAAGAGCAAGCGGAGGCTTCGGATGAAGGACAGCCGGCTGCTGAAAAAGAAGGGCAAGGTGAAAAGCAAACAACAGAAGAAACCGAATCAAATAAAGAAACGGCACAAGAGGGACAACCTTCCCTAATCCATGAAGCGATCACCAGTGCTGATGGAAGCAGTGATCTTACAATTCGTGCTTCCATAGAGAATGGGAACGCAGATTCCGCTGTGCTTACTTATATTACTGCCCCAGGCATGGCTGAACAGAAAGTGGATATGACAGACAAAGGTGATGGAACTTGGGAAGCTGTCGTTCCTAAAGAAGTGCTTTGGAGCCCTTCATTCCAATACAGCATTGAGGCGGTTAGCGGAGATTCCCCGTTACGTTTTCCTGAAAGTGGTTTGCAGCAAACGGATATAGCGACCGTTGAAGCTGATTCGCAGACGCAGCCACCGGTCCTTATCACGGAAATAGTTCCTGATAGTGATAACATCAGCGGTTCGGATGCATATGAGTTTATCGAAGTGTATAACAACTCCGATCAGCCGATGGATCTCCAAGATTACAAGTTATCCTATCAATATCCTGATGGCAGGCAGACAGATTGGGATATCGATCGCTCTGTCACACTGGAGCCTAAAGGTAAAGTCGTAATCTGGATCAAGAATGGTGCCAATCAATCACTTGGATTAACTGATTTCAACAGCCATTATCAGACTGATCTCACAGAAAATCAAGTTATTGAAATTCATAATGACGGGATGGCAAATGGGTCAGCCCGAACGATCGCGTTCCAAACGGACAGCGGAGCGCAGCTTGCTGCAGCCAGCTACAATGACGCAGAAGGAATCGATGACACATATCCGAATCAGGGCATTACTTACAAAGCTTCGGGTGCCGCACAGATGACAAAGGTAGGGCTTCAGCTGAAGGCTTCTCCAGGCAGTTTGATTGCTGGACAAGTTCCATCGGAAACGGTGAAGGTGGAAAAGGATGAAACTGCGCCGGAAATCACACACGAGCCAGTGAAAACAGTATCCATTCCTGCACCGCTTCAAATTGAAGCGCAAATAAAAGAAGAGAATTTCATTCAGCATGTCACACTTTACGTCAAGAAAGAAGGCGCAAGTGAATTTGAGCAATTCAGTATGCAGAAAACCGGGGAATCCTATCAAGTGGAGATTCCGACTGCTGAACTGGAAGCAGGGACACTGCAATATTACATCGAAACTTCTGATGGGTTCAACAGTTCCAAAACAGATACGTTCGAGGTGGAGGTGAAGCAACCCGATACGGATTATACTACTCTTCCTTCCCTGCTGGTCACAGAGTTGGTTCCTGATTCCACCAATGTGAACGGTGCAGATGGTTATGAATTCATCGAAGTCTATAACAATACGACAGCACCGGTCGATATGCAGGATTATGATTTGGCGTATGTGTATCCGGATACGAGAGTGACTGCTTGGAGACCTGATGAAAGTCCAGTCATCCAGCCTGGTGAAACAGCTGTATTCTGGATTATCAACGGTTCCAATAATGATTTGACAGCTGATGATTTCAACGCAAATTATGGTACGAATCTGACACTTGGTGAAAACTTGTTCAAAGTTCAAACCGGTGGTATGGCCAATGGCAGCCAGCGTGGGGTTGGTGTTGCTACAAAGACAGGCAATACGATTGCGATGGCAACATATAACGAGGTGACCGGTGTCAAGGATACTGTTGCCAATATGGGAATCAACTACAAGTATCCACTTGATGGTTCGACAAATATGCTGAAGCTGAACGCTGGTACCGTTGTTGGTACCCCCGGAAGTGTCACTTCTGACCAAGTACCAGGTGAGCCTATTCAAGTGGAAGAGGACACTGCAGCACCGGAAGTGAAGGATCTGACGGAAATAGACACCATCAACCAAACAGAAGATTTGCCTATTACGGTCGAAGCTTCTGATGATAAAGGTGTGAAACGTGTAACAGTATATTATCGAACTGACGAAAACGGCGAGTTCAAGCAAGTCGATCTCACGAAGAATGAGCAGACAGGCTATTACCACCACACTGTTTACACGCCGGAGCTGATCGCAAAGGATTATGTGGAATATTATGTAACGGCAACGGATGGATTCAATGAAACAAGGACCAAGACAAAACGAGTCAATATCGAACGTGATCAAAAGGAAACGAGTCCGCGATTGAATGTGGAGGAGGGGCAGTTGCTTTCCGGGACGTACAAGCTGAAAGCGACCTCGGATACCGAACAGGAAACCACACTGCTGATCGACGGAAAAGAAGTTGCGCAGACCGCCAAAGCACTGGAAACAAAGGCGTATTTTGCTTTTGATGTGAATGGCATCAATACGTATTTTCAAAATGCAGTTGTACAGGACGGAGAAGTTCTGCACATATTTGATGATTGGATCGATACGTATACAACCATTACAGTTCCTGTGGATCCGGATACCCTGGAGGCCGGGGAAAATACAATCAGTATCCATGCCGGAAATAAAGCTTCCCCATTCCAGTTGGAATCCCCAGAGAACAGGGATGACTTCGATGCGAAAAATGTTCGTCTTGTTCTGGGGGATGGCACTGTCTTGTACGATCCGGCATTTGCAGATCCTAACCAAGTGATTGACATTGGTGATAACGGAAATTATCGTCCGGTTCAAGATTTCACATTTACTATCGATCCGGAGAAATTCAAAGCGAAAGCCTACGATTGGGATACAACGAAAATCGAAGACGGTACACATACGGTTGAGGCAAGAGATGGAGAAGCATCCGACAAAGTATCCGTGACGGTTGATAACACTGCTCCTGTTATTGAGACGGCAATGGAAGACGGGAAATCTTATAAAGGGCCATTCACGATCGAGGCAAGTGCAGAAGATGCATTGAGCGGACTGGATAGCCTTACGGCCGAATTGGATGGGGAAGAAATCCAGCTTCCATATGAGACTTCTTCTGCGATCTTATCAGCGGGTGACCATAAGCTCGTGCTACGGGCTGTTGATAAAGCTGGGAATGAGGAAGTGCACACAATTAATTTCTCCACTCCGGACGAGCATCCTGTTGCACCCGAATTGATCCAACCGGAAGATGAAGCAGGCAATGTCGGGAAGAATCCAGAGCTTGAAGTGAAAGTAACTGATCCAACCGGAGATGATATGGACGTTACTTTCTACCAAGGACATAAATATAAAGTAAGCCAGGATAGTGAAATCAAAGCCTACAAGAATGCTGCAGATTATGAACCGCCATCCGACTATGCGCCGGAAGGGGAAGAAGCATTCAGCAGCGAGGATATTGATAAGGTTGCGGATGTAGATGACAAATATCTCATCAATGACAGCGAAACGCAGTTCCCTTATCATCGATTCGAGGTTCCTGTTTCCAAGGATGTTGACGACAAAAATGTCGTTGAAGTCAATTGGAGCGGTAATTCCCTGCCAGGGCGCAAGGTTTCCATGTATGCATGGAACCACCAAGAAGAAGATTGGCAGCTAATCGATTACAAAGTGGCAGGGGACGAGGACTTTGATTTACAAGGTTCCGTAAATGTTGATGCCTTTGTGAAGGATTACAAGATCAATGTCCTGATTCAGGATGAAATTGCGATCGAAGACGAGGATTATGATTATTCCTTCGTCTGGATGTCCGATACGCAGTATTATTCTGAAAGCTATCCGCACATTTACAACGATCAAGTGAACTGGATTGCGGAAAATAAGGATAAGTACAATATCGACTATGTCATCCATACAGGTGATTTGGTGAACTTCTCAGACCAGCCGTACCAGTGGGAAGTTGCGGATAAAGCAATGCAGGTATTGGATGATGCAGGCATTCCTTACGGCGTTCTTGCTGGTAACCATGATGTGGAACAGAAAAGTAACGACTATACGGAGTACTACAAATATTTCGGAGCGGACCGCTTCGAAGATAAGCCTTGGTATGGTGGTTCCTACAAAAATAACAGGGGACATTATGATTTGATTTCCTCGAATGGCAATGACTATATCATGGTCTATCTTGGTTGGGGGATCGAAGAAGAGGGCATAGCATGGGCCGATGCAGTACTGAAAGCACATCCAGATCGAAAAGCTATCCTTAACTTCCACGAGTATCTGTTGTCATCAGGCAACCGTCATCCGATAGGTGAACAACTCTATCAGGAGCTTGTCCTGGATAATGAAAATGTATTTGCGGTTCTATGCGGTCACTATCATGCTGCCGACATGCTCGTTGATGAAATCGATGATGATGGCGATGGTGTGACAGATCGCAAAGTATATCAAATGCTGGCCGATTATCAGGCAGGTCCTGAAGGCGGGCAAGGTTACATGCGAATCCTGCTTTTCGATGCAGAGACTGATCAAATCAAAGTAAAAACATATTCTCCATATATGGATGATTACAACTATTATGATGAGGAAGAATTCCCTGGTGTAGACGAATTCTCAATCGGTTTGGAATTGGATGCGCAGAAAAAACGTGTAGCAACCAACTATGTCGAAGTGAATGTCTTCGGTACGAAAGAAATCGGGAAAGCTGAAGATGTGAAAAGTGGTGAAAGTGCTTCTGTAACTTGGGATGGACTGACTTCCGATCATGAATATGCATGGTATGCCGTAGCAGAGGATGCACATGGCGGAAAAACAAAATCCGACCTTTGGACCTTCACTACGGAAGGGGGAGCTCCTGATCCTGGAGACAATGGCAATGAACCACCGGCGGAAAACCCGCCAGGCGGGGATGATAACGGGCAAGAGGATCCGATCATCGACGATGGAGAGAGCCCTCCTGGCGACAATGAGGAAAATCCACCTGCCAATAACGGTAATAATCCACCAACAAATAACGGCAGCAATGGGCAGGGGGGTAATACGATTACACCGATTGCCGGAAATGCTTCTAATGTACCTGGGGATTCCAAAAAAACGACACCATTCGGCGGAATCCTGCCTGATACAGCCAGTCATCTATATAACTACCTTTTGGCTGGTGCAGTACTTTTGGCTCTAGGGGGAGCATTGTATTGGTTCAATAAAAGAAGAACAAGCAACAAATAAAGTTGGAGGATAATTGGAAAAAAACTTTCCGATTATCCTCTTTTTTAATTTAAAAAAGCAAAGAATTTTTCTTCCTGAAACTAAAATGTAAAAACGCTTTCAAAATAATGATATTTATGAAAAGTGGTCACATAAACCCTTATATATCAATAAAGAAAGCGTTTTAAAAAATTTCTTGTTTTAGTTGTAACTTTTGTCTCGTTACGGTATATTGAGAATGTAAAAACGCATCAAGTCACTTAATTAAATTTCCAATTTCCTAGTCTTTCTTAATTTAAAAAAGTTACTTCTATTGGGGGGAACAGTCGTGGGACAAAAGGAATCTAGCGAAAGATTCTGGGAGAACTTCCATGGACCGAATATGGGTTATGTGGAAGAGCAATACGACAAATACAGGCAAGATCCGGAATCAGTGGAAGCATCATTGAAAGAGTTGTTCGATACACACGGAGAGCCGCGGTTGTCGCAGCGTCAAGGGGAAGACGTTCCATCCGCAGGACTTTCCGAAACATCAATTAAAAAAATTACGTCAGCAATTCAGCTTGTGGAGGCTATTCGCCGCTATGGGCATCTGGAAGCGGATATCTATCCAGTAGGCGGGGAACACGAAGAAGCAGCAGTGCTCACGAAAATGGAGGATTTCCAGCTTAGTGAATCGGATTTGCGGGATATTCCGGTAAGCTTTGTTTGGGAAGATGCTCCAAAAGATGTACATACGGCATGGGATGCCGTACAGCAATTGAAGGAAAGATATGCAGGAACTACTTCCTTCGAGTATGATCATGTGGCTAATAACGAAGAACGTAAATGGCTTCAGGAACAAATTGAGACTGCCTCTTATATTCCAAAGTGGAGCGAAGCTGACAAGAAGGAAATTTTGAAACGGCTTACAGATGTGGAGGGCTTTGAATCCTTCCTATCCCGTACATTCGTTGGTCAGAAACGTTTCTCCATCGAGGGCCTTGAATCGATGGTGCCGATGCTTGATGTTATCATCAAGGAAGCGTGCCTTGCCGATACGGATGATGTGATGCTGGGCATGGCGCACAGGGGGAGACTCTCTGTTCTTGCACATGTTTTAGGCAAGCCTTTCGATCTCATCTTCTCTGAATTCAATCATACGGGTGAGAAAGAATTGCTTCCGTCCGAAGGATCAACAGGGCTGCACGGCGGATGGACAGGTGATGTAAAGTATCATTTTGGTGCTGTTGCAGAACATCATGAAGGACAAGAGAAGCACACGACAATCACATTGGCAAATAACCCTTCCCACCTGGAATTCGTAAATCCGGTTGTCGAAGGTTTTACGCGAGCGGCTCAGGATGATACTTCCAAACCAGGATATCCGGAACAAGATCCTTCCAAAGCACTTAGTATCCTCATTCACGGTGATGCTGCTTTTATCGGGGAAGGGATTGTAGCTGAAACGCTTAATCTCGGGGTTCTTCCAGGATATAGCACAGCTGGATCGGTTCATATCATCGCTAACAATCAGGTTGGCTTCACGACGAATCGCCGGGATGGACGTTCCACCCGATACGCAAGTGATTTGGCGAAAGGGTTCGAAATTCCCGTCGTGCATGTGAATGCTGATGATCCGCTGGCTTGTGTTGCAGCTGCATCACTTGCTTTTCAATACCGCCAGCGCTTCCATAAGGACTTCTTGATTGATCTTGTTGGATACCGCCGTTATGGCCATAACGAGATGGATGAACCGCGTTCGACACAGCCGATCCTCTATCAAGATATCGATGCACATGATACCGTAGCCAAAATCTTTTCTGCGAAGCTTGAGAAAGAGAAAGTAATCAATGGGCAGGAAGGTTACGAAACACTGAGCGAACAAGTCGGTGAACATTTGAAGGATATCTTCCAGAATATGAAGGAAGAAGAGGCAAAGGAAAAAATGCCGAAACCGGAACCGGAAGCATTGAAATGTGACCTGCCTGAGATAAAGACCAGTGTCCCGGCGGATACATTGTTCTCCCTTAATAGACAGCTTCAGAAACGGCCGGAAGAATTCCAAGTCTTTAAAAAGCTGATCAAAATCCTATCCAAACGGCATCAGGCATTTGAAGAGGAAGGGAAAGCGGATTGGGCTGTCGGCGAAATACTTGCTTATGCCAGCATTTTGCAAGAAGGCACTCCAATCCGATTGACAGGTCAGGATTCAGAACGCGGTACATTCGCCCACCGGCACGCGGTACTGCATGATGTCGAAACGGATGCAACCTATTCCCCGCTGCATGGATTGGACGATGCGAAATCATTTGCGCTGCATAATAGTCCATTATCAGAAGCTGGGGTCATTGGCTTTGAATACGGCTACAGCGTGCACAATCCGGATGCATTCGTCCTTTGGGAGGCTCAATTCGGTGACTTTGCCAATACTGGACAGGTGCTCTTCGACCAATTCATTGCTGCTGGACGTGCAAAATGGGGCGAGAAATCCAATATGGCAATTTTGCTGCCGCATGGTTATGAAGGACAAGGACCAGAGCATTCAAGCGGACGGGTGGAAAGATTCTTGCAGCTTGCAGCTGAGAACAACTTGATCATCGCGAATGTGACAAGTGCTGCCCAGCTCTTCCACCTTCTGCGCAGACAAGCGAAACTTGGCGGAAGGGAAGAGGCAAGACCGCTCGTACTCATGACACCGAAAAGCTTGATGCGAAGTGCTCGTTTGGCAAGTAAGCTGGAAGAATTCACGGAAGGAAGCTTTTCTTCCTTACGCGTTCAGCCTAACAATGAGGCAACATCCGAAACGGCTAGGACCCTCATATTGGGCAGCGGAAAAGTGATGGTGGACTTGGAAGAAGCAATGGAAAAAGAAACGGGTTCATTCGAAGAACTCCACGTCGTCCGTCTGGAACAGCTTTATCCATTCCCAGCCCAAAAGATCAAACAAATCTTAAAAGACTATCCGTCCATCAGCGAAGTGAGATGGGTGCAGGAAGAACCGCGTAATATGGGGGCGTGGACGTTTGTTCGCGATAGAATCGAAGCAATTCTGTCAGAGGATCAGACGCTTGAATATATCGGACGTCCTGATCGGGCATCACCAGCAGTAGGAAAGCCTGCTGTCCATAAAACAGAACAAAAGCAGATCATCAACCAAGCCTTAAAGCTGTCCAAGGGAGGAGTTAGCGTATGAAGGAACTAAAAGTACCAGAGCTGGCAGAATCAATTACAGAAGGAACAATTTCTGAGTGGTTGGTCAATCCGGGTGACCATGTTGAAAAAGGGGACCCTGTCCTGGAGTTGGAAACAGATAAGGTAAATGTGGAAGTGAATGCAGAGTATAGCGGTGTGGTCAAGGAATTGCTGAAGGACGCTGGTGATGATGTCGAAGTAGGCGATATCATTGCAACGGTAGATGAGAACGGCGAAGCTGGCGGTGAAGCGGATGCTTCTGCAGCCGAAGAGACAAAAGCAGAAACAGCAGCTGTAGCAGAAGCTCCGGCTGAAGAGAAAAAAGAAGAAACAAAAGTCGAAACTGCTGAGCCTGCTGCTTCCAACAAAAATACACTCGCCACTCCTGCAGCTCGTAAACGTGCCCGTGAATTGGGTATCAGTTTGGAAGAGATTTCAGCAAGGGATCCATTTGGCAGGATTCGTCCTGAAGATGTCGAGGAGGCAGCAAAGCCGAAAGAAAAGCCTGCCAAACAGACAAAAGCTGATAAACCGAAGCCGTCGGAAAAAACGGAATTCGATAAGCCTGTCGAGCGTGTAAAGATGACCCGACGCCGCCAGACAATCGCTAACAGACTGGTGGAAGCACAGCATACGTCTGCAATGCTGACCACATTCAATGAGGTGGATATGACAGCTGTCATGCAGCTGCGCAGTGAACGCAAAGATAAGTTTCTTGAAAAGCATGATGTGAAGCTCGGATTTATGTCCTTCTTTACAAAAGCAGTCGTTGGCGCGCTGAAAGAATTCCCATACATCAATGCAGAAATCCAGGATAATGAAATCGTCCTCAAGAAATTCTATGATGTGGGTATTGCCGTATCTACTGACGATGGACTGGTTGTCCCGGTCGTTCGGGATGCTGACCGACTCGACTTTGCTGGTATTGAAAGCGAGATTTCCCGATTGGGCAAGAAAGCTCGTAACAAAGAGCTTAGCTTGGATGAATTGAACGGAGGTTCCTTCACCATCACAAACGGCGGTATCTTTGGATCGCTAGTTTCCACACCGATCCTGAACACACCGCAAGTTGGTATCCTTGGAATGCATGCTATCCAAAAGCGCCCGATAGCGATGCCGGATGATACGATTCAGATCCGCCCGATGATGTATCTTGCATTATCTTACGATCACCGAATCGTCGATGGAAAAGATGCAGTACAGTTCCTTGTACGCATCAAGCAATTGCTTGAAGATCCATATGATCTTCTATTGGAAGGTTAAATTCATTGGACCACCCTCTTGATGGAGGGTGGTTTTTTATGTTCTTTTTCCACATATCTTTATTGCTGCTGTACAAACTAATGTAAATCGTATTACTGGAGGGGTGCGTCGCCATGGGTTTTTTCAAGCAAAAGAAACACCAGCCGGTACAGGAAAAAGTTATACGGGAAGACAAGATGCCGCCGCATCGATCCACAGCATCCCTGGAAAAGAATATTCAATATTTACAACAGGAATTACGGAATTCGACTGATCTTAAAATACGTCTGCTTCCTGGTAATAAACAAGCATTGGTCTATTTGGATGATATAACGGACCCGGATAAAATCCAGCGATATATTTTCGAACCCTTGCTGAAGACGGAAGGGGATATAACCAAAATTAGAGATCGAGAAGAAAGCAAGGATCTAAACGAGGCCGTATCTTCCCTTCTGGAAGGCAAGGCTCTTTATTTGATAGAAGGTCAATCCACCTGCTATTTCTTCAATGTCCAGCAAAATGTGACCCGGGCTATCACGGAGCCGATGAATGAAAAGGTCATCAAAGGCTCACATGATGGATTCAATGAGGATATCAAGCAGAATATCAACCTCATACGGCGACGGATCCAGCATCGGAGCTTGACGATAAAGAAGCAGACAGTTGGGGATTATACAGAGTCTGAAATTGCCTTGATTTATGTGGAGGGCGTCGTCAACCCTGATGTGGTGAAGGAACTTGAAACAAGAGTGAAAAATATCAGCAATGATGCTTTATTGAGCGCAGGGGCGTTCAGTGAATATATAGAGGATCGCACTTATAGCATCTTTCCTCAGTTCCTGAGTACAGAAAGGCCGGATAAAACTGTCGCACAATTGATGGAAGGCAGAATAGCAATCTTATTTGCCAATAATCCTACATGTCTTATTGCTCCGGTTACCTTTTTTGCTTTTTATCAATCACCGGATGATTATAATACGCGCTGGCTCGTAGCAACTTATATTCGTTTGATTCGTTTGTTCAGTTTCATCCTGGCGATAACATTGCCGTCGTTTTATATTGCTGTCGTAGGCTTTCATTTCGAAGTGATCCCGGAAGATCTTATTTCTCCGGTGTTGGGGGCTATACGGGATATTGCTTATCCACCAATCATCGAGGCAGTAATGATGGTGGTCCTCATCGAATTAATACGGGAATCTGGTATTCGGCTGCCATCCCCGATTGGATCCACGATTGGTATAGTGGGAGGTCTTGTTATCGGTGATGCGATTGTGACAGCGGGATTAGTGTCCAATCTGATGGTAATCGTCATTGCCCTCACATCTTTGGCATCATTTGTTGTGCCATCGAACGAAATGAGTGATTCATTGAGGCTATTGACTTTCCCATTGATCATCCTGAGCTCCATTCTTGGTTTCATCGGTATTGCTTTCGGTTTACTGATGGTGCTCATTCATCTGTGCCGGATGGAATCATTGGGACTAAGCTATTTTACACCAATCCAGTTCCGCGATTTAAAAGATACTGTAATACGAGTTCCGCAATTTTTAATGAAGCGTCGGCCAGAACAATTACAATCACCGCGTCCATACAAGTCCAATGAACTGAGTGATGACGATGGCAAAAAGTGATACGAATCCGAAAATCACCTTATCTCAGCTTTCTTATATATTTATTCAAAGTCAGGTTGGTGTCGATATCCTGAACCTTTCTACTGTCCTGCATAAAAAGGTGGGAGCGGATGGATGGATCACCCTATTGATTGGCGGAGCTATCTCCATTGTCTTTATCCTGATGATGGTGCATATAAACAAATGCTACCCAGGTGAAGGGCTGTTCGATGTTCTAAGAAGCAGTTTTGGGAAAACGCTGGGCAGTGTAGCAGGCTTTGGGTATTATGTTTATTTTCTTGTGGTGGCAATATATCTTCTAACGTCTTACGGTGAGTTGATCAACCAGTGGCTCCTTCCGGAAACACCAATCGTTGTACTTTACCTGCTCTTGCTCATTAGTGCGGTCTATACCATTTCAGGTGGTCTTACCGTTATTGCCAAGGTATTCACTTTCTTTGCGGTGATTTTGTTCCTTATTTCCGTGTTATTTCTATTCGGTTTCGTGGAAGCAAAGTTCATTTACTTGCTGCCGATCGGTCAGGCTTCCTTATCAGGTTACATAGAAGGAATCCGTGTTACCATCTATTCTTTGAGCAGTTATGTGTTGTTGTTGCTCTTCCTTCCGTATACACAGGGCAGCACTAGACAGAAAACTAAAACACTGATCGGTGCTAACATGATCGTTATCTTTTTCTACTTATATACAGTCATCGTTTCCTTTGCACATTTCGGTTCAGACCAGATTGATCATGTGTCACAGCCTGTACTTTATATGCTTCGAACAGCTGATTCCGTCATCATCACAAGGATTGATATCTTTGTCCTTTCCTTGTGGACCGTTTTTGCCATGACAGCTTTTGCAGCTTATCTGTATGGTGCAGAAAGGGCTTTTTCTAACATTCCGAAGTCTAAGAAGAAGATGCTGAATGTATATACGGCTTCCATCATCGTCCTTGCCGTATCTTATTGGGGAGGACTTAATGAGGAGAATATCGGAACTATCATTGACTTCCAAGGTGTGATCACGGAATATTTCACAATATATATTCCGATTTTATTATTCCTTCTATCTTTCCTGCGTCGCAAGGATAAGCAAAAGGAGGCTGCCCAATGAAAAAGCTGACGATTATACTGATAAGCTGTACGCTTATATTATCAGGCTGCTGGGATATGAGAGAGTTTAAGGAAGTGAAACTCGGCATTACAGCTGCCTATGACCTGACGGATGATGGTGTCTATACGAACACGATACTCATACCGAATGTACAGAACAGTGCCCAAGGACCAGGGCAGGAATCAACCCAGTTCCTGACGGCAACCGGGAGTACTGCCTCTGAAGCACGTACGAATATCGACAGGAGATTATCCTCTACGTACAGTCCGGCTCAGCTTGATGTTTTACTTTTGGGAGATAAGCTTGCCCGTCAGGATATTTATCCGTATGTGGATGCATATTACCGCGATCCTAGAATGCATCTCGATGTAGTACCCGTGGTAGTCAAGGGGAATGCAGAACAAGCGCTGAAAGTAGTTCCTAAATCTGAGATACGTCCGAGTGAATATATAGAAGGGATAATTGAATCGGAAGTGGAGACAACGAACACGCTCGAGACCAGTTTGCAGGCGATAGGTTCGGAGCTGTATGAGGAAGGGGAAGACTTTGCCTTACCGCTCTTGCAAGTCGGGGACGGAGGCAAGACAGTATCTTACGAAGGATTGGCGCTATTCCATGGATCGAGCTATACCGGTAAGGATATCCCGTTCGATCATACGACGCTCTTCTTGCTGATGAAGAGCGTGAAGGGGAAAGTAGCACGGATTACAGTTAAAATATTTGATGGGGAGAAACCTGAGCCGGATAATAATACAACCGTGAATATCGAGGACTTTTCGAGTAAAATTAAGTCAAAACCAGATAAACAGAACAAAGTCAGGGCGGATATTAAAATGGATGTAACGGTAATGATTCAAGAATACCCACAGGATCATCTCAGTTTAAGTAAATTGCCTGAAGTCAAGAAGAACCTGGAACAGGCATTGACTGACCAGGCTAAGGAAATTATCAGCATTATTCAAGGGGCAAATAGCGATGTATTCGGAATTGGTCGCAGTATCTATGGCCACTACCCTGACTATTGGAAGAAACTTGATTGGGAGCAGGATTTCAAAAATATAAAAATTGTACCGCATATTAGTGTAAACATCCGTTCTCGCGGAATTTTCAGATAATTTATCGGTTTTCTATAGTTTGTTTAATCAATGCCAGCACTCCCGCATAAGATAGACTAATTATCTTAAGGGAGGCTGGCAGATGAGCGATTCCAATCATTTTGCAGTGTCGGAAGAAGACTGGTCCCTCCATCGAAAAGGATATGATGATCAAAAGCGGCATCAGGAGAAGGTCCAGGAAGTATTGAAGAATAAGCTGCCCGATTTGATCACGGAAGAAAATATTATCATGTCAAATGGGAAGGATCTGATCAAGATACCGATCAGATCATTGGATGAATACAAAATCCGTTACAGCCAGGACAAGAATAAGCATGCTGGCCAAGGAAAGGGCGACAGTAAAGTCGGTGATGTCCTCGGTCGTGCCGGTGGTCAACAGAAAGCGCCCGGCAAAGGTCAAGGTGAAGCTGGGGATCAGCCTGGTCA
The DNA here is from genome assembly GCF_047228925.1 of Terribacillus jepli. Lineage (NCBI taxonomy): Bacteria > Bacillati > Bacillota > Bacilli > Caryophanales > Bacillaceae > Terribacillus > Terribacillus jepli. The sequence goes on from NZ_JBFEGH010000003.1 coordinate 101,859, forward strand.
GGATTATTACGAAGCAGAAGTATCTTTTGAAGAACTGGAAGAAAATTTTTACAGTCAGTTGGAGCTACCGAATCTGGAACAAAAAGACGAAAAGCAGATGATCGTGACGGATATTGCGTTCCACGACATCCGCAAGACAGGACTTGTCGGGAATATCGACAAAAAAAGGACGATGCTTGAGGCATTCAAGCGAAATGCCCTCGGTGGTACTGCTGCATTTGCTCCGATATATCCCGAAGATGTACGCTATAAGACTTGGGACACAATTGAAAAACCTGATTCGAAAGCCGTCGTTCTCGCTATGCTCGATACTAGCGGCAGTATGGGAAATTGGGAAAAATACGTCGCAAGAAGTTTCTTCTTTTGGATGACACGCTTCCTCCGGACAAAATATGAGACAGTAGATATTGAGTTCATAGCACACCATACCGAGGCAAATGTCGTTGACGAAGAGTCCTTTTTCTCAAAAGGGGAAAGTGGGGGTACCATCTGCTCCTCAGCCTACAAAAAAGCATTACAGCTGATTGATGAAAAATACCCGCCATCGGCTTTCAACATTTACCCTTTCCATTTTTCGGATGGTGATAACCTCACTTCTGATAATGGCCGCTGTGTCGGTCTTATCAATCAGCTGCTTGAGAAATCAAGTATGTTCGGATATGGGGAAGTGAACCAATATAATCGCCATTCCACACTGATGCAAATATTCCGCAAGATGGATCATCCCAAATTCAGATATTATGTCCTGCGTAAAAAAACGGATGTATTTTATGCCATGCAGCGTTTTTTCTCGAACGAGGAAACCGAAGTTTCCGTCTGAAACAGCAGTGGTTCCACTGCTGTTCTTTTTTGTTTCTGGAAATAATGTAAACAAAAAAGCATATATTGGTCATATGCCAAAAAGCCCTTTCTTTTTTCTAAGATATCCTTTAGGATAGAGTAGGCGATAAAATGTTTCGTTTATATTACAAATAAATTACAGATATATTAAATAGAGAAGTGCTTTTAATGGGAAAGGGAAGGATTTACAACATGAAGGAAAAACGGATTCTATTTACGGGGGGCGGCACTGCTGGCCATGTAATCGTGAACGTGGCCTTGATTCCTGTATTCAGACAGGAAGGGTGGAAGATCGATTACATTGGTTCAAAGAAAGGAATAGAGCGAGACCTGATTGAGCCGATGGAAGGTGTGACATATCACAGCATTTCTACCGGTAAATTAAGACGTTATATGTCCAAGGAGAACTTCAAGGATCCTTTCAAAGTAATGAAAGGTACCATGCAGGCTTATCGAATCATGGGGAAAGTAAAGCCGGATGTCATCTTCTCCAAGGGCGGATTCGTTTCAGTGCCAGTGCTGTTTGCGTCTTGGCTGCGCCATATTCCTGCTGTCATCCATGAATCGGATATTACTCCGGGGCTGGCGAATAAACTGGCGATGCCATTCGCCAAGAAAATCGTGACGACATTCGCAGAAACGGTATCCCATGTCTCTGCCAAGAAAGCAGAATGGGTCGGAGCGGTCGTCCGTGATGAGCTGATTCAAGGGAATCGACGAGTTGGTTTGGAGAATCTGGGCTTTTCACCGGATAAAGCTGTTTTGCTGATCATGGGAGGAAGCGGCGGATCCCAAGTGATCAACGAAGCAGTCCGATCCAGTTTGGACACATTACTCCAAGAATTTCAGATCATCCACATTTGCGGTAGGAATCAGCTGGATGAAACAATCAAAAAAGATGGCTATGTGCAATTCGAATATGTGAACGAAGGTTTGAATGATTTGTTCGCAGCTTCTGATTTTGTTTTGTCGCGTGCCGGTTCCAATGCTATTTTCGAATTCTTGGCGCTGCGTAAGCCGATGCTGCTGGTTCCATTATCCAAAAAAGCCAGCCGGGGAGATCAGCTGCTTAATGCGAGCTCCTTCAAGAAACAAGGCTATGCAGATGTTTTGGAAGAAGAAGATTTGACAAGTGCTTCCTTGATTCAGCATTTGCAGGACCTCAAAGAGCATAAAAGTGAGATTTTGCGGGCAATGAGTCATTATGAAAGCCAAGAGGCCAAACAACGTGTAATCGAAATAATAAAAGAACATGCTAAAAAAACCAACTGACAAATTGTCAGTTGGTTTTTTCATATCCATTTTGGATCACAGTCAGTTCACCTGTTGCAGGATCGATTACCAGAGCATGCACAGGTACATGTTTTGGAAGCAAAGGATGGTTCGCTATCAAAGAAGCGCTGCTTGCTACCGATTCCTCCACACTGTTGAAGCCATCGAACCATGTATTGGCATTATCTTCACTGGAGGATTGACGCAAGTATGTCTCGACATCTCCGCCTTGTCTGCCGATTTGTTCGAGCATATCTGAACCATGAAGATGGTGCATGCCGCAATCTTTGTGTCCGATAACAAATACTTCTTCACCTTTCAAGGCATGAATGGCTACTAAAATACTCTTCATGGCACTATCAGAAGTATCAACGAGCATTGCACCTGCATTCTGGATCATTTTTGCATCACCATTTTTGAGGTTGAGCGCTTTTGGAAGCAGTTCAAGCAAGCGGGCATCCATACAAGTTAGAATGACAGCTTTTTTGGAAGGAAACTTGTCTGTTTCATACTGTACATATGCTTTGTTTTCTACGAAGTTTTGATTATGCGCTAAGATGTCATCTAATAACATTGATTGGTGACACTCCTTTTTAAAGTTATCTTCTTTAGTTTACCATATCGAGACGAATGTTTACATATCGCTTATTGCTCGAATTATTTGAAAATATCATTGACCTTTTTAAACCGGTATGTATATACTTATTATGCATAAAATAACAATTGAAAGGAGGAACCCAAGATGAATAGCCGGAAAATATCTTTATCAGCCAATTTCATATTGGGCAGCTCCTCCTTTGTTCGGTACTTTTAGAATTCTGATTTTATCTGGACGGAGTCTGCCGCATATCGCTTGCTGCATACTTCCAAGAACGTGTACGTCTGCGGGCGTGCGCGTTTTTTTTATGCACAAAATGAAAGGTTTGTTGATAAAAGCCGGAATTCCGGATTTTTATCATGACAAGAAAAAAGGAGGAAGGGCTATGCTGAACGTACAGACAAGAAAATGGGAAGATGATTGGAATGATGATGGTTAGCTGAATCGTTTGGACAAAAACGTGAGAGAAGGTTGGGGAAAGTATGTTTGATGTTTTGAAGAAGTTGGATTGGTTTTTCCTGAAATATTGGAAGCGATATACAATCGCGATTATCGCCCTTATACTGGCCAGCTTGATCGGTCTGATCCCGCCAAAACTGATCGGTCTGACCATTGATCAGATCAATTATGACACGCTGACTTCGGAAAGGATCTGGCAGGTTATCGGATTGTTCCTGTTGCTGATTGTCTTGCACTATGTCATTTCCTATGTGTGGGATTACACACTGTTCAGCGGATCCGCGATCCTGGAGAGATTGATACGCTCCAAGCTGATGGGACATTTTTTCCGCATGACACCTACATTCTTCGATAAGAAAAAAGTAGGGGACTTGATGGCGCAAGGTACAAATGATTTGCGAGCCATCTACTTGACAAGCGGGTTCGGGGTACTGACGTTGGTGGATTCAAGTATTTTTATGCTCATGATCATTGCAATCATGGGATTTTCGATCAGCTGGGAGCTGACTTTGGTCGCCCTCATCCCGATGCCCATCATGGCCATTGTGATGCATAAATATGGAGGAGCGATCAATGAACGGTTTACAGAAGCCCAGGAAGCTTTCGGGAACTTGAATAATGAAGTGCTGGAATCGATTCGTGGAATCCGGGTGACACGGGCATTCGTTCAAGAAAAGCAGGATGAACAGCGATTTCAGGATATGACGGAAGATGTTTATCAGAAGAATATCAAGGTAGCGAAGATCGATGCGTTATTCGAACCGACGATGAAAGTGCTTGTCGGGCTTTCTTACACGATTGGAATCGGCTATGGTGCCTTGCTCGTTTTCCAAAATGAAATTACATTAGGGAATTTAGTATCGTTCAATATGTACCTCGGGATGCTTATTTGGCCGATGTTTGCTGTAGGGGAATTGATCAATGTCCTGCAGCGGGGGAATGCATCTTTGGATCGCGTGAATACAACCCTCGATTATCCAGCTGATGTAACAGATCCCAAACAGCCTGTGGATCAGCAGAAGCCAGGAGATATTGTTTTCAAATCAGTAAGTTTCGGCTACCCAGGAAATGGCACCGAGCGTCTTCAGGACATCACCCTTGAAATCAAGCAAGGGACAACGCTTGGTGTTGTCGGAAAAACTGGCGCCGGCAAATCGACATTATTCAAACAGCTGCTCCGTCAATATCCGCCTGGGAAAGGGCGACTGCAACTTGGAGGTACTCCGATTGACCAATTCGCTTTGGAGAAGACGCGCAGCTGGATCGGTTATGTACCACAGGAACAAATTCTCTTTTCGAAAACGATTCGGGAGAACATACGATATGGCAAACAAGATGCATCCGATGAAGAAATTTTCCGTGTCATGGAGCTTGCCCATTTTCTTACGGACATCCAGAGCCTCCCTGAAGGTCTGGATACAAAAGTAGGCGAAAGCGGCGTAACGCTTTCTGGAGGACAAAAACAGCGTGTAGCTCTGGCGCGTGCCTTTATCAAGAATCCGGAAATATTGATTTTGGATGATTCCATGAGTGCAGTCGATGGAAAAACCGAAGCCAATATCATCGAACATTTGAAGGAAGAGCGTCAGGATAAAACGACAATCATCGCAGCCCATCGTCTTTCGGCTGTCAAGCATGCAGAACAAATCATCGTACTTGAGGATGGAAGAATCACAGAGAGCGGTACACACGAAGAGCTGCTTGCAGCAAATGGCTGGTATGCAAGCCAGTATTATTTGCAGCAGCTGGAGGATAAGGAGGTTATCTCCTCATGAAGAAAGACACGACGGAACGAAGATTATTCAAATATGCATTAAATAATAAGAAGACCATCAATATCGGACTCATCTGCCTGCTCATTGCAGTGGCGCTTGAGCTGGCAGGTCCGTTGATCGCTGCTCGAATAATCGACCACCACATCCTTGGAATCGAGTCCACTTGGTATGAGGTGGAAAATAAGACCGATCATACAGTTGATTATGCGGGAAAGGTTTATATCCGTTCCGATGAGCTCGACTCGAAAACAGATGTCATCTCAGAAGCAACCATCATGCAGATCGGCAGGCATTTTTATTTCGCAGATGGTGCCTTACCTTTGGAAGGTTCTAAATCCTATGGAGATGGCATGATAACAGTAGATGGTCCTCAAGGGATAGAAGAAACAGCAGGAACGAGGCTTTCAGCTGGAGAATTATATGAGTTTTTCCGGCCGCAATTCCAGCCGATCATCATCTTACTGATCGTGTATGCAGCACTTTTGTTCATAGCGGCAATATTTCAGTTTTGGAAGACATTCCTGCTACAGCAAGCATCCAATAAAATCGTACGAACAATGCGCAATGAAATTTTTGCCCATACGCAGCGCGTTCCGATCAATTATTATGTGGATCGGCCAGCGGGAACGATCGTTGCCAGGATCACCAATGATACAGAAGCAATCCGTGATTTATATGAACGGGTACTGGCCACATTTGTGACAAGTTTCGTTTATATGGGTGGTATCTTTGTCGCAATGTTCGTCCTGAATGCCAAACTCGCTGCTATTTGCTTACTCGTGATTCCGATTTTTTGGGCTTGGATGAAAGTATATAAGTATTTTGGTACGAAATACAATAAGGTCGTCCGGAAAACGGTCAGTGAGATTAACGGCAGTATCAACGAATCGATCCAGGGTATGCCGATCATCCAGGCGTTCAATCGGGAGCAAAAGACAAAAGAAGAATTCGAAGTGCTCAATACCCGAAACTTCATCTATCAGCGCAAGCTGATGAAATTAAGTGCCCTGACTTCCCATAACTTGGTGACAGTGCTGCGTAATCTGGCTTTTGTCGCATTCATTTGGTATTTCGGAGGTGCTGCCGTTACTGGTGGTTCCATCGTTACCGTCGGAGTACTTTACGCATTTGTCGATTACTTGAACCGTTTGTTCAATCCGATTACGGATGCAGTGAACCAGCTACCGCTTCTGGAACAGGCACGTGTTGCTGCTTCGCGGGTATTCCAGCTGCTCGATGAATCTGGGGAAGATGTGGATTCTCAAGCCAAGCGAAAGAAGAACCGAGGAGAAATAGCTTTTGAGGACGTCAGCTTCGCTTATAATGATAAAGATTATGTGCTGAAAGATTTAAGTTTTCAGGTGAAAAGCGGACAGACGGCTGCATTCGTTGGTCATACTGGTTCTGGAAAAAGCTCCATCATGAATTTACTATTCCGGTTTTATGATCATCAAAAAGGCAAGATAACGATTGATGGTGTCGATACAAAAGAAATGTCGCGACAGCAAGTCCGCAGCAGTATGGGCATCGTGTTACAGGATCCATTCCTTTTCACCGGGACGATTTTGACGAATGTGACGATGAATAACCCGGATATTTCTCGGGAAATGGCTATCGAAGCATTAAAAGCAGTGGGGGCGGAACAATTTATTTCCAAACTGCCGAAACAATACGATGAACCTGTCAAAGAAGGCGGAGCCACGCTTTCCATGGGAGAACGGCAGCTTGTATCCTTTGCGAGAGCATTGGCCTTTAATCCGTCCATTTTGATACTGGATGAAGCGACAGCCAATATCGATACGGAAACAGAAGCCGTCATCCAGCGTGCGTTGGATGTACTGAAACAAGGCAGGACAACATTGGTCATCGCACATCGACTTTCGACTATCATGCACGCTGACCAGATTTTTGTCCTGGATCAAGGGAAGATATTGGAACATGGCAATCATATGTCCCTATTGGAGAAACAGGGACAATATTATCAGATGCATTTGATGCAGCAGAGCGGTATAAAGCGTTCAGCTGGTTGACGAAAAGCCGTCCTGATTATACAGGATGGCTTTTTCATGCGCTTTATTGTTGCAGAGATTTAATTTTTTTGTAATTATTTTGAGAAGCGACTTTCTATCCGGGTGTTGTATGATAGGCATATTGGTGAAGTATTGGAGTAAGTCATATGTCATATATAAAAATTACGAATGAACTGATACGAAATTTACAAATGAAATTAACTCGTTACACCCGAAAATTACAATTATGTTACGAAAAATATAGAAGGCTGGAGGTGATAGGTCTTGTATCTACGCCAGTCTAATGATCCTAACCGCGGAAAATTAGAAGAACAGATCAAACAAGTGCAGGCCGGGAATACCGAGATGCAGAATGAGCTGATCGAGAGCTATCAGCCATTTATAGCGAAATCTGTTTCCGAGGTTTGCCGCAGATTTATCGATCCATCCAAGGATGAAGAATTCAGCATTGGCCTTTCTGCTTTCAATGAAGCGATGCTTGCTTATGCCGATGACAAAGGGAGCTCCTTCCTTTCATTTGCCAAGCTCGTGATCAAACGAAAGACGATCGACTATATCAGACGGGAGCAGATCCGTCTTCCCGCCGCATCTTTGGATGAGTTGTATGAAGACGACAGTGAGAATCCACGGGAAGCGGAAGCGGCACAAACAGCTTATATGCAGGAAACAGAAACATGGTATCGCCGTGCTGAGATAGAGGAATATGATAGGAAATTGAAAGAGTTTAAACTTTCGTTTCAAGAGCTGATCCATGTCGCACCAAAGCACCGTGATGCCAGGGAGTCGGCAATTGAAGCAGCAAAGATTCTTCATGCAGATCACGAGATGCGGGATTATGTGAATAGAAAGAAGAAAATCCCCATTAAACAACTAGTCGAAAAGGTATCAGTAAGCAAGAAGACCTTAGAAAGGAACAGGAAGTATATTCTCGCCATTTTCATCATTCTCAGCGAGGATTATATCTACCTGAAGGATTATATGAAGGGGGTGAGTTAGTGAAAAGAGGAGTCGTCGTCAAGCAAAGCCGCCGGAGCACAATCGTGCTTACCAGTGAAGGAACATTTCTGGAAATCAGTATGCAAGAACAGGCAGAGATTGGACAAGAAGTCGAATTCAGTGCACAAGAATTAGTCAGAAGAACAAGAATCAGACATTGGACGCCATCTATGAAGAATTTCATGCGCGTAGCCGTGTTGGTACTTGTATTTGTGCTGGCATTATTCCCGGTTTATTCCTGGTACAATGGCAACAAAGCATACGCATATGTCAGCCTCGATTTTAATCCGAGCATTGAATTGAAGGTCAATAACCGCATGGATGTTGTCTCTGTGGCTGCTTTGAATGAAGATGCGGAAAAGGTACTCGCTGCTCTGGATGATTGGCAGGGTGAGCCTGTCGAACAGGTTGCAGCCGGTATTTTGCGTAAATCAAGTGACTTAGGTCTTTTAACTGACTCGGAAAGTATTATCATAGGTGTCAATTATATAGATACCAAACAGGAAGATAAGCAGTTGACCAGTATATTGGAAGGTTCGGTCAACACATTCAACAATACATTACATATCGCGTCGTTCCAGGTGCCCGATAAGGTACGCCAAACAGCTCAGGATGAGCATAAATCAATGAATGAAATCATGGCACAGACCATTCTTGAGGGGAATTCATCCAAGTCTGATTCAGCTCTTTCGCAATCGGATTCAGCCATTATAAAAGATTTCTATAAAGAAGATGTGAAAGAACAAGGAGCAGAGCAAGATGAGACTTCCCAAAGGACGAAGGATGGCATTGATGCAAAGCCCGCCTCTGTTGTCGTGAAACAATCCGTGAAAGAGAGAGAAGAGACGGATATCGATTTGGCTGATAAACCTAGCGGACCCGAGGAGGCCAATCAATCCAAAGAAGCAAAAAAACAAATGAAAGAAGAAAAGAAACAGGCGAAAGAAACGGAAAAGCAGGCTAGAAAAGCGGAAAGGAAGCAGGAGAAAGCCAATGGAAAATCAGATGCTGCCGAAAAAGAACGAGAAGTTGATAAACACAATATGGGTGACATGAAGAGTCACAACAATCCGGATGAAAATAAACCCCGTGGCAGGGAAAAAGAGAAAGCATACGGCCATGACAAGCAGGATAATAAAAAGAAACCCACGCCTCCTGGACATGAAGACAGAAGAAATGAAGATGATAAAGATAAAAAAGCTGCTTCCGAAAAAAACTGATATGACTGGATAGGCTTTTGTTAATAATAAGACTACTTGCATAATGGGAAGGGTAAGGATAATAAAGAACTTTTCCGATAGAGAGGGTAGCTACTATGTCAGAACTTGATTTGTCGCAGTTTGAGAAAAAAGTGGTTTTACGGAATATCGCGGAGTCGGATATCGATCAAATCCTGGATATGCAGAAATTATGTTTCCCTGGCATGGAACCATGGAAGAAGAGTCATCTTAAAAGCCATATTGATATATTTCCCGAAGGACAGTTCTGCGTGGAATTGGATGGCAAGATAATTGGCAGCTGTTCCAGCTTGATTGTCAATTTTGACGAGTACGATGACCGTCATACTTGGGATGACATCACGGATGAAGGATATATTACAAACCACAATCCGGAGGGTTTCAATTTGTATGGCATCGAGGTCATGGTGCATCCGGAATATCAAGGGATGAAAATCGGGAAGCGCCTTTATGAAGCGCGTAAGGAACTGGCCGCAGAGATGAATCTGAAAAGCATCATCATCGGCGGAAGGATCCCGAATTATCACAAATACAGCCACGAACTGACACCGCGTCAGTATGTCGAGGAAGTCGAAGCGCAGAACATCTATGATCCCGTACTGACCTTCCAAATGATGAATGGTTTCCGTGTCATGCGGATCAACCGCGATTATTTGCCTGATGATAAACAATCAGCAACCTTCGCTACATTGATGGAATGGAATAACATCGAATACCATGCGAAGTCGAAACGGCATTTCAAAACTGCTTATCCTGTCCGAATTACGGTCATCCAATATATGATGAAGCAAATCGAATCGTTTGAGGAATTTGCGAGGCAGGTGGAGTATTATGTGGACGTTGCCTATGATTTCGGATCGGATTTCGCTGTATTCCCGGAGATTTTCACGACACAGCTCATGAGTTTCCTCGAAGAAAAAGTACCCTCCAAAGCGGTTCGGAAATTATCTGAATTCACAGAGCAGTATATTGAACTATTCACAGATTTGGCAGTTCGCTACAATGTCAACATTGTCGGCGGCTCACATTTTGTGGAAGAGGACGATCATATTTATAATATCGCTTACCTATTCCGCCGTGACGGCACGATCGAAAAGCAATATAAAATCCACGTCACACCAAATGAGAAAAAGTGGTGGGGAATTCAGCCTGGTGATACAGTGAAAGTATTCGATACGGATTGCGGGCGAATTGCGATCCAAATTTGTTATGACATCGAATTCCCGGAGCTGGCACGTCATGCTGTGGATCAAGGGGCGAATATCATTTTCGTTCCATTCTGTACAGATGACCGCCAAGGATATTTGCGTGTTCGATATTGTGCGCAAGCCCGTGCTGTGGAGAACCAAGTTTATACAGTCATAGCAGGAACAGTCGGTAACCTGACGCAGGTGGAAAACATGGATATACAATATGCACAGTCGGGCATATTCACACCTTCTGATTTTGAATTCGCGCGAGATGGCATTGTCGGTGAGTGTCCGCCGAATATCGAGACGGTCGTCGTCGGTGATGTCGATTTAGAGATTTTACAGCGCCAGAGAAAAACGGGTACGGTTCGCCACCTACACGATCGCCGTAAGGATTTATTCGAACTACGATTCAAGAATTTAGAAAGTGAAACGCCGGAGGATCAATGAAGGAGACTCGAGCCATTGTGCTCGAGTCTCCTATTATACATCCAAGGCATATAAAGTTGTATGACCCAAGGCGTGATCGATATATTGCAGCAGCTCTTCATGTGATTTCACGACTGCATGCTGTTCGGAGGGATAGTGGAATGCGTGCAAGAAAATCTCGATTCGCTTGGAAAGCAGATCATCATTTGTGCGTACCATAAGGACTAGCAAATCATCCCATTGGCCCCAGATTGTAAACAACAATGCTTTTTCATAATCCTGGACTTTCATTACGGTATCCCCTTCCTGTCAGGGTACGTTTAGTATCTCTCTATTCTGTAAGAACATTGCTGGCAGATATAAACACTTCTCCATCAACTTTGAATAGGGTGTAAAAATCCGTACATACTAAGCGCAGAATGGCAAATCAAAGGAGGATACACTAATGAAAAAATGGAAAATGATCAGTATGGCTGCCCTTGCTGCCATCACACTTACAGCTTGTCAAAACGACGATAACAATGACACCGGCATGGGCAGGAATGGCAATGTGGAACCGACACGGTACAATAATACAGATAACAATCTGGTAGACCGCAATAGCGATAATACGACGGATGTCGATGATCGTCAGCACAATGGCGATGACCAGCAGCCACGTTATCAAGTTGCAGATGATGCAGCGAAAAAAGTGGAAGAAGTAAAAGGTGTGGATGACGCCTATGTATTTACAACGGATAATAATGCTTTCGTTGCGGTGGATATGAAAAATGACGATGACAATACGGGCAACAATGGTATGGGGAACACAACGACTGGCGACAACAACAATAATGATGTAACAGATCAGATGAAACGCGATGTGGAAAAAGCGGTGAAATCAGTCGATGAAGACATCGATAACGTATACGTGTCAGCTGATCCTGATTTTCTGGATATGGCACAGGACTACAATGATAAGATTGACGAAGGACAGCCGGTGAAAGGCTTCTTCCTGGAATTCGGCAATATGCTGAATCGCGTGTTCCCGAATAACGAAAGATAATGATAGAGGCTCCCTCCGGGAGCCTCTATTTTAATTTGGCTGTTTTGCAAGAGATGAAGCAACAGCTAAAGCTTTTTTGATTGCACCTTTTCCTACATCATAATGTGTGACAAAACGGACACTGGTTGGGCCAAAAGCGTTAGCCAGTACTTGCTGTTCCTTAAGCAGCTGCACATAAGCATCTGCTGTCATACCGGTACCTTTGACATCAGCCAATACGATATTCGTTTCCACTTTATTAAGAATCTCGATGCCGTCGATCTCAGCAAGACCTTCAGCCAATAGTTTGGCGTTGTCATGGTCGTCTGCGAGGCGTTCTACGTTCTCACGCAAGGCAACAAGACCAGGTGCTGCTAAAATGCCGGCTTGACGCATGCCGCCTCCAAGGCGTTTTCTCCATTTGCGTGCCTTGTCGATGAATAATTCGGATCCTGCTATGACAGAGCCTACAGGGGCACCCAATCCTTTGGAAAGACAAATCTGGACGGTATCCGTCAACTGGGCGTATTTCGCTGCACTGATGCCGGCAGCCACGGAGGCGTTGAAGAGCCGCGCACCATCCATATGAATCGGAATCCGATGTTCGCGTGCTATTTGGGCTATCACCATCATGTTCTCGATTGGGATAACTGCTCCCCCAGCTTTGTTATGGGTATTTTCCACACAGATTAAGCCCGTTTCGGGAAAATGGATATCATCTTTACGTATAGCCCCTGCCAAATCCTCCGGACAAAGTGCACCGCGTTCCCCTTTCAATGTGCGAGTCTGCACGCCTGCAAAAATGGACGTGGCGGCACCTTCATAAAGGAAGATATGCGATTCTTCCTCCAGGATAATTTCATTACCAGGGTTGCAATGAGAAAGTACTGCGATTTGATTCCCCTGAGTGCCGCTCGGCACGAATAAGGCGGCTTCCTTTCCAAGTAAATCGGCAACCGTTTCCTCTAACTCATTTACAGCTGGGTCCTCTCCATAGACATCATCTCCGACTTCTGCTTCATAAGCAGCCTTACGCATCGCTTCTGATGGCTTGGTGACCGTATCGCTACGCAGATCGATCATGGCGAACACTCCCCTCTCCACCTTATTATATAGTATGAATTTGTAACTTTTCCACTATTTTTATAGCTGTTGATCTTGTATTACTGAAAAGTGGAATTTATGACTGACATCGTATCTTTTCATTGAATAAAGTGAGGTACTATGGTATTCTGTCATAAACATAATAATCCTTATTAGTTTACTTGGATATACAAGATATTACACTTGAGGTGATGAAATGGGCCGCGAATTTATCGATATGTTCGATGAATGGGCAGAGACGTATGATGATACGGTTACTGGCCAAGATCCACAATATAAGGAAGTGTTTGATAAATACAACGAAATCCTGCAGACAGTCGCTGATGCTGCAGAAGGATATACATTGGAATTCGGAGTCGGAACAGGAAATCTTTCCGAGAAGCTGTTAGCCAAAGGATTGGATGTGACGGGTATCGAGCCGTCTAAGGAGATGCGTGAGCATGCTTCCCGGAAATTCCCGCAGCTTCAACTGGTGGATGGCGATTTTCTTTCATTCCCAGACCCTGGGCACGAGGTTTCTGCCATCGTCAGTACGTGGGCTTTCCACCATCTGACTGATGAGGAGAAGGAGCAAGCGATTTCCGGCTATGCGAAGCTTTTGTCCAAAGGTGGAAAAATCATCTTTGCCGATACGGTATTCTCCAGTGCAGAGGGACGCAGCAAGCTGATTCAGGAAGAGCAGGATAAGGGGCATGACAGGCTTGTCCAGGATTTGACGACGGAATATTATACAACGATGGAAGTCCTTCGTAACATTTTCCAAACACACGGATTTCATGTTACATTTAAGCAAATGAATCGCTTCGTCTACTTGATCACAGCAGAAAAAGCGTAAGGGGAGGAACTACGATGACAAAGAAAATGAACGTGGAAAGCTTCAACCTTGACCACACGAAAGTAGCGGCACCATACGTTCGCTTAGTCGGCATTACAGAAGGGACGCACGATAAAGTATACAAATACGATATCCGCTTCAAGCAGCCGAATAAAGAATTTATGGAAATGCCGGGACTACACTCCTTGGAGCATTTGATGGCTGAAAATATTCGCAACCATATCGATAATATCCTTGATATCGGTCCGATGGGATGTCAAACAGGATTCTACGTATCCATCTTGAATAATGACAGCTATGATGAAATCCTCGAAGCTTTGGAAAAGACATTGCAGGACGTGCTGGATGCCACGGAAGTGCCGGCATGCAATGAAGTGCAATGCGGCTGGGCTGCCAACCACAGCCTTGAGGGTGCACAGGAGATTGCGAAAGAAATGCTTTCCAAAAAAGATGAATGGCGTCAAGTTTTCGCTGAATAGAGGGAGAAAATGGCTGTTTATAAGTCAGTACATGAACTGATAGGAAACACACCAATTGTGCAAATAACGAACTTTTCTCTGCCGGAGGGAGTTCGTTTATTTGCGAAGCTGGAGTTTTATAACCCTGGCGGCAGTGTGAAGGATCGGCTGGGAGTCAATTTGATCGATGAGGCATTCCTCTCAGGCGAGCTGAAGGAAAATGGGACGATCATCGAGCCGACCGCAGGCAATACCGGTATTGGGATTGCACTGGCAGCCTTAAAGAGAAAAGTTTCCGTCATCTTCTGTGTGCCAGAGAAATTCAGTCAGGAAAAACAAGAGCTGATGCGGGCATTGGGAGCGAAGGTGATCAATACACCAACATCCGAAGGGATGACGGGCGCCATCAAAAAGGCCAAAGAGCTGCTGGATGAAATTCCTGGCAGCTATTGCCCGCAGCAATTTGCCAATCCAGCCAATCCTGAAACTTATTATAAAACACTCGGTCCGGAGATCTGGCGCGACTTGGAGGGTAATGTGGATATATTTGTTGCCGGAGGCGGGACAGGTGGCACGTTCATGGGAACCGCACGTTATCTGAAGGATCAAAAGACTGATGTGAAGACGGTTATCGTTGAACCGGAGGGTTCCATCCTTAATGGGGGTGCTCCGGGATCGCATCGGACAGAAGGTATAGGTATGGAGTTTTTGCCTGGATATATGGACACTGCTTATTTTGATGCGATTCATACCATCACGGATGATGATGCATTTCATTACGTGAAAGAACTGGCTGTCAAAGAAGGGCTGCTTGTCGGCAGTTCTTCAGGATCTGCTTTTTGTGCAGCGCTCAAGGAAGCAGAAAAAGCGAAGCCGGGGACGACGATTGTGACCATCTTCCCGGACAGCAGCGAACGCTACCTTAGTCAACAGATCTACCAAGGAGGATTAAGATGAGACGGAAAACAAAAATGATTCACGGTGGAATTACATCGGACGAAAATACGGGCGCGGTCAGTGTACCAATTTACCAAGTAAGTACGTATAAACAACCAGGACCTGGTGAACATACCGGTTATGAATATTCCCGTACTGGCAATCCGACGCGTCATGCATTGGAAGAAACAATTGCCGCATTGGAAAACGGGAAAAGAGGCTTTGCATTCAGTTCCGGCATGGCAGCCATCACTTCTGTCATGATGCTGTTTGAAGCAGGCAGCCATGTTGTCATGACGGATGATGTATACGGCGGCAGCTACCGTCTTGCGACTAAAGTGTTGACTCGTTATCAACTGGGGCATACATTTGTTGATACGAGTTCACCAGAAGCCGTTGAACAAGCCATTACCCCAGCGACGAAAGCCATTTATGTTGAAACACCGACCAATCCGTTATTGAAAATCACCGATATCAGAAAGATGGCGGAGATTGCCAAAAAGTATGATTTGCTGCTGATTGTCGATAATACTTTTGCAACACCTTATTGGCAAAATCCAATCGATCTAGGTGCGGATATCGTTCTGCACAGTGCGACCAAATATATCGGCGGCCATAGTGACGTCGTATCAGGGCTGGTTGTCGTGAAAGATGAAAAACTCGCTGAAGAGCTGCACTTCATCCAAAATTCAGCTGGTGCCGTACTTGGACCGCAGGACAGCTGGCTGCTTCTCCGCGGAATCAAGACACTTGGTATCCGCATGGAAGCAATCGAGAAGAATAGTGCCAAGCTGGTAGAATTCCTGCAAGCTCATCCAGGAGTGAGCACGATCTATTATCCGGGTCTTTCCGATCATAAGGGACATGATATTGCAGCAAGTCAAGCAGAGGGCTTTGGCGGTATGATCTCCTTCGATGTCGGCAGTGCCGAAAAAGCGGATCAAGTACTGCGCAAAACGAAATATTTCATTTTGGCAGAAAGCCTAGGAGCAGTGGAAAGTCTTATTTCCCTACCTGCGAAGATGACACATGCATCCATTCCGCAGGAGCGGAGAGCGGAATTGGGAATTACGGATGGTTTGATCCGAATCAGTGTCGGTATTGAAGATGGTGATGATTTGATCGAAGATTTGAAACAAGCGATGGAAGAATGATAAAAGCCAGCTCCGTTTTACGGAGCTGGCTTTCTTCTTAAGATCTGTTCTTCTTCGGGAATTCGCAGTACAGCACGGAAGGAGCGTGGATGCTCAGCAAATTCTTTTTGTTCGATTCGATTGATGACTGCTTTTGCAACTCCTTTGACACTTGCTGGATTCTGGCCAGTGATCAATCTGTCATCCGCTTCGACATGTCCTTTGAAGGGCATTTTTGCTTTACGGTACGTTAGAGCACGTATCTTAAGCTTCTCTTCCAAGCTATAAGGGATTTCATGTTTGTTAAGGCTGAATGCTTCTTCACGATCGGAATAACCAGTCACTGTCTTATCTTGTAATAAGTAAGCCCCGTCAGACAGTTTTACATGCAGCAATGCACTCGGACCGTGGCATACTGCGGCAACGATTCCCCCATTCTCATATATATCCCGCGTAAGCCTTTGCAGCTCCTTATTTTCAGGGAAATCCCACATCGTGCCGTGACCTCCGGTGAAATAAATGGCATCATAATCGGCTGCATTTACCTCCTGGGGCGATAGGCTGTTCGCAAGCAATCTCCTGAACCCGGGTGCCCGATAGTATTTCCGCAGCTTATGGCTTTTGAATAACCCAGTGAGACTGCGGTGATCTATCGGTATATTGCCACCCTTTGGACTGATGACTGTCATGACATGGCGTGTTTTTAACTTGTCGTAAAAATTCGTAAGCTCGCTGAACCAGAGTCCTGTTGTATGGGGCGTCTGTTTCAGGCTGTCGTGGTTCGTTGCAACAATCAATACTTTACCCATAGTTCTCCTCCTGATATCACGATGTATTTCTTGTTTAGTTTCCACCTGCAGGTACAACCTAAACAAGAATCAGCCGATTTATGCTACACTAGTAAGAAAAGGAAAGAGTGATGCATATGACGAATCAAGTTGTCGCTTACTTACAGGAGAATCGGGAGAAATTGCTGGAGAGGCTATACACATATCTTCGAATTCCAAGTATCAGCACAGACAGTACATATAAAGAAGACGTTGCAAAGACAGCCGCTTATACAGCTGACTATTTAAAAGAGATTGGATTCGATAAGGTGACAATCCAGGAGACGGAACGCCATCCGATCGTAACCGGTGAATGGCTCGGTGCAGGTCCTGACAAACCGACTGCACTTTTTTATGGTCATTATGATGTACAGCCTGCAGATCCGCTTCCGCTTTGGGATAGTGAACCATTCGAACCGACGGAAAGAAACGGTCGTATTTATGCTCGCGGTGTGAGTGATGACAAAGGTCAGGTATTCATGCATCTGGCAGTATTCGAAGCCTTCATGAAAACAGAAGGAGCTTTGCCGATCAATGTAAAAGTATGCATCGAGGGTGAGGAAGAAATCGGAAGTACGAATTTGCATGCGGTACTGCATGAGCAAACCGAGCAATTCCAAGCAGATTTTGCCATCATCAGCGATTCCGGGATGGTCGAAGCAGGGCAGCCAACCATGCTTTATGGTTTGAAAGGTGCAGCTGCACTTGAGTTCTCTGTGTACGGACCAGATCGCGATTTGCATTCCGGTATGTATGGCGGTGCTGTCCGTAATCCGCTCCAGGCATTGGCTCATATCCTAAGTTCTTTGAAGGATGAGGAAGAAGTTGTCCAAGTAGAAGGCTTCTATGATGGTGTGGAGGAATTGCCTGAAGAAGAACGCAAACTGATGGCCCAAGCACCGGGAGAAGACTTTGTCCAGACAGTCGGTGTACCAGAAGCAGTATCTGAAAAGGGATATACTGCCAAGGAGCATACAATGGCTCGTCCGACTTTGGAGATCAACGGTATGTACGGCGGTTACCAAGGAGAAGGTACGAAAACAATCATCCCGGCCGAGGCGACAGCGAAAATCACCAGCCGCCTTGTACCTGGTCAGGATCCGGTTGATATCGTGGAAAAAATCACGGCTCATATCAAGAAGCATGCACCTGCTGGCGTGCGTGTCGAGGTAAGACCAGAGCCTTTCAAAGCCAAAGCATACAAAGTAGATCCGAATCACCCGCTGATTCAAAAAGCAGCGGCAAGCCTGACACAAGCCTTCGGCAAGGAGACGGTCTTCGTCCGTATGGGCGGCTCGATTCCTGTTGTGGAATGGATTGATACGGTTTACCAGATGCCAGTGGTTCTGCTGGGGTTCGGAACTCCGGAAGACCGACTCCATTCCCCGAATGAAAGCTTCCCATTGGAAAGCTTCGATAAAGGGATGGAAACACTTGTCTATTATTATCAGAAAGTAAGTGAATAAAAGTTAACGCATTCCAGCGGCAGGTGCAAAAGGAGCATACTTTGTTTGGCTTCTTTTGCCGCTGATTTGAAAGTTATTAGAAACGAGCAGTCTTCCTTGCAGGGGGCTGCTTGTTTTTTTATGCCCTCAAATTCCCGCTATCTCTCTCACTCAATCAAGATAAAACGTAACGTAAGGAAGTATTAAGAAATTAGTAAGAGGAAAGAAATTTTTATTTTATAGAATGAAAATATAAATCGAAATCTACAAATTAGGAGGAAGAGAAATGAAAAAGGTTGTATCGACAGGCGTTGCACTTGTTGTAATTGGAGGGCTTGCTTTTGGTGCCTATAATTTTAATGCAGAGGGAAAGCGTTTTGAGAAGAATAAGTCTTATGACATAAATGATATTGAAACCTTAAAAGTAGATAGTGATTCGTGGGAAGTAAGATTTAACAAGAGTGATTCAAATGAATTGACCATTTTCGCTGAGGGAAAACAAATAAATGATGAGCCTGTTACATTCAAAAGAGATGGGGAGGAATTAGTGATCAAACAAAACGAACAAGAACAAAGTGATTTTTTTGGAGGATTTACTTTTGGTAAGAAAGGCACTATTCATATTAATGTACCCGAATCAGGCGTAAATAATATTCAATTGACTAGTAAAGATGGAAATATAGCAATGAGTGACATCTCAGCTGATAATATTGCTGTTGAAAACAATGCGGGTGATGGAAAAATTAAAGATGTTTCTGCTAGTTCAGGGAGGTTTGCATCGGAGGATGGAATGTTAAGTGTTGAAAATAGTTCGATCGAAAAATTACATATAACTTCTACAAGCGGTGACAACTATATGGAAGATGTAATTAGTTCTGAGGCAAAGGTTACCTCTGTAGATGGAGTGATTTCTATCAAGGATACAAAGGAAGGGAAATCCTTAGATGTGAATACGGCAGCGGGCGATATCGAAGTTTCTTATAAAAAGGCTCCAACTTCCCTATCTGTTACTGCTAAGAGTGAATCTTCCGATATAGCTCTGAATCTTAATGGACTTAAGAAAAAGGAAGACACTGAAAATCTTAAGACGGGCAAGATAGGTCAGGGGACTAATAAGTTAAGTCTATCAAGTGACGATGGGGTGATAAAGGTAACTGATTAATTCTTGAGAAATAGCTCTGGAGAACATGAGAAACAATCTCAATATCGAGAGGATTACAGCACTTTCAGTTTCTGCACCAAAGATAAATCGCGCTTTAGCCCCTTGCTGCTGCATTCAATTCAACAAGCGGTCATCCTATTGATGAATCCGCTTGTTTTTATGTATGTCGCTGCCGTTTGTCCAAGCAGTATTTACAACTTAAGGAAGAATTAAGGATTTAGTAAGGGAAAAGAAAAGACTGATTTGTATAATGAATATAGAAACAAAGAGGAGAGATTGAAATGACCTACATTTTGCAAACAAGTCAGCTTACCAAGTCTTACAATGGCAAAGAAGTCGCCTCCGGCGTGGATATGCATGTGAAACAAGGGGAAATCTATGGCTTTCTAGGACCGAATGGTGCAGGAAAGACCACCATCATGAAAATGATAACGAATCTTATAAAACCTACAAGCGGAGACATCGAAATCTTCGGAAGCAAGCTGACTGACAGTTCGGTAGAAGTATTGAAAAGGATGGGCACTATCATCGAGTACCCTATTTTCTATGAGCGGCTGACTGCCAGGGAAAATCTATCGCTGCATTGTGAATACATGGGATACTACGATGATAAGGCAATCGAACAAGCCTTGGAGCTCGTCAAATTACACAATATAGACAATAAGAAAGTAAAAGAATTTTCGTTGGGAATGAAACAAAGATTGGGAATTGCGAGAGCAATTTCTACAAAACCTGAGCTGCTCGTATTGGATGAGCCGATCAATGGTCTCGACCCTGTAGGTATAAAAGATTTAAGGGAATTATTCAAATTGCTCTGCCGGGAGTATGGCGTCACATTGATTGTATCAAGCCACATCCTGGCTGAAATGGAACAGATGGCGGATACAATAGGTATCATCCAACATGGGAAATTGGTAAAAGAAGTGACGATGAAAAGTATCAATGGCGAACAAACCGAGTACATCGAAGTCATGATACAAGATGTTAAAAAGGCAGTTTATGTACTCGAAGAAAAGCTGAAGGTGCGTAACTATAAGGTATTTGATGAGCGGACAATCAGGATTTACGATGTTGATTTGACGCAGGCAGAACTGTCGAAAGCTTTTGTGATGCATGACATAGGAATAGAAAGTATCAATAAAAAACATAGTTCGCTTGAAGAGTATTTCCTGAACACGATGAATGAAAAGGAAATCCATATTTCATAAGTGACATTCCAAGCCATTTAAACTATGAACGGAGGAGACGGACCTTGTTTAAATTAATGAAACTAGAGTCTAAAAAACATAAATTAGCTGGTTATCTTCCAGCTGTCATGATTTGTATCGTATTGATATTTGCCGTAGTCGGACTTATGGGATGGGGCTCAAGGAATGAAGTTGAGACCATGTTTCCGGATTACCAAGCATTCATGTCGTTAGCCGATATTTTCATCAGAACCGTTTTCTTGATTTTTGCAGGAGTAATCTTATCGCGTATTGTAATTGAAGAATATAGAACGGGCACGATTCAATTGTTATTCACTTATCCGATACAACGCAAAAAACTGATGAAAGCAAAGTTGATTATCGTGTTTGCTTTCTGCTTCTCAAGCATTGTATTTGCCACAGTTGTTACAAATATATTGGTCTATCTGATAAGTCCGCATGTATATCTTTTCGAAGCGCCTGTTACATGGAATGACATGATGTCTGCTTTTCCAATGACGCTCGTAAACGCGTTGATGACCGCAGGGGTCAGCTTGATTCCGCTGTTTTTCGGCATGAGAAAGAAATCGACTGCTGCCACAATTACATGGGCTGTCCTCATAGGTGTCTTGATCAACGGGACAGTATCGAATGGGGACAGTACGACGAGCTTATTCCAATTCATATGGGTACCTATTGCTCTATGTATATTCGGTTTGGCAATTGCTTACTTTTCTTATCATCAAATCGATAAACGAGATATCGCCTGATTTAATCAGATCCAGAAAATGCTGTCCTATTTTGGGATGGCATCTTTTCTTGCCATAAATAATTTCTATATTCACTATTGCTTCTGACAATAGTTGCAACCGACAATCATATGGTATAAAAAATATAGATTTCCTTATTTTTCTTATTTATGAGTTTAGGGGTGTATGTTTTGAATCAGAAAGTACTCATTGTGGAAGATGATATTTACATCAGTAAAATGGTAACAGAGAGTTTGACAAAAGAAGGCTATGAAGTTACAGCAGCATACGATGGAGAGGAAGCTTTGATCAGCTTCAGCATGAATGGATATGATGTTATTTTGCTTGATTTGATGCTGCCGAAGATAGATGGCATCGAATGTTTAAAAAAGATACGTGAGAAAAGTATGGTGCCTGTTTTGATTATGTCGGCTAAAGGCGAGGAAACGGATAAAGTGATCGGTTTGGGAGTAGGGGCCGATGATTATATCGCCAAGCCATTCTCCATCCTGGAGCTGACAGCCAGGATCAAAGCAATCATACGAAGGGAAAAGCATTATTTAGCCGCGGCGGAGAGTAAAAAGCTGGTGCAGATTGGTGATCTGACAATCGATGTCGATAACTATGCAATCAGGAAATTTGATAAAGATATCAGCCTTACAGCAAAGGAATTCAGCATTCTGAAATTATTCATATTGAATCCATCCAATGTTTATACGAAATCACAGCTTTATCATTCCATTTGGCAGGAAGAGTATCATGGAGATGAGAATGTCATCAATGTGCATATCAGGCGTCTTAGGGAGAAGATTGAAGACGATCCATCCAATCCGAAGTATATCAAAACGTTGTGGGGAATCGGATACAAATTAGGGGAGTTTTGAAGATGGCAATTCTTTTTCTATTGTTATTTCTGCTATCGTTGGTATGGAATATACTCCTTTTTAAAAATAACAGGAAAGTGCTGACAGATCTGACTTATATAGAAGACAAGCTGCACCATATCACGGATACAGGTGGTCAGGAACGGATATTGCTGCATACCAATACGAAACAAGTACAAAGTCTGTTGATCAAATTGAATCATTTGCTCGACAGTAAGCATCAAGTAGCTGCTGATCATACCAATATAGAGCGTTCCATGCGGAAGATGCTATCCAATATATCGCATGATCTGAAAACACCCCTTACGGTTATTTTAGGGTATATCGAGATGGCGGAAAATGAAAAGGATCCGAGAAAAGAAAACCTATCGAGCATGCTCGAGACAGTGAAGCTTAAATCCGCAGAAGTCCTGGATTTGATCGAGCGTTTTTTTGAACTGGCGAAGCTGGAGTCAGGTGATAAGGATATAGAACTTGGTAAGGTGGATATTTGTGAATTATGCCGAAAAGTCATCTTGGATTTTTCGAGTATTTTGCAAAAGCAAGAGTTCGATGTTGCAATTGATATACCGGAGTATCCGATCCATGTAATGGGAAATGAACAAGCAATCAATAGGATACTGAATAACCTTGTCTCAAACGCAATTACCTATGGTTCCGATGGGAAATTCATCGGGCTAAAGCTAAGCAGAAAAGATAATACCGTTTTTATGGAAGTGTACGATAAGGGCAGAGGCATAAGTGAATCGCAGCAGGATCGAGTATTTGAACGAATGTATACGATGGAGGACTCCAGGAATAAACATTATCAAGGGAGCGGATTAGGCTTGACCATCACCAAAAGACTGGTTGAACAGATGAATGGCTCCATTTCATTGCAAAGCACTCCGTATGTAAAGACAAGCTTCAAAATCGGCTTGAAATGCATAAATTAACGGCTTTCCGCATTTAAAAAAGACAGGGATGGAGTCTTTTTTTGGCCTTCCCAGCATATGTATGAGTACTATTACGTACAAAGGGGAGAAAGCCCGTGCTGCAATCCGAACATATCGAATTGGAAAGGGCTATTGGGGAAATTACGGAAATTGCGAAAGGCTTCGGTCTCGATTTCTACCCGATGCGCTACGAAATCTGTCCAGCTGACATTATTTATACATTCGGCGCTTATGGTATGCCGACAAGGTTCACACATTGGAGTTTTGGGAAGCAATTTCATAAGATGAAGCTGCAATATGATCTTGGATTGAGTAAGATCTACGAGCTTGTGATCAATTCCAATCCTTGTTATGCCTTCTTGCTGAATTCGAACAGCCTTGTTCAGAACAAATTGATTGTCGCCCACGTGCTTGCTCACTGTGATTTCTTTAAAAACAACGTTCGCTTCCAAAATACCAATCGGAATATGGTCGATAGTATGGCGGCTACTGCCGAGCGAATTGCAGCATATGAAAAAGAATTCGGCAAGAAGGAAGTGGAGGATTTCCTGGATGCTGTCCTGGCAATTCAGGAGCATATCGACCCGTCATTGCTGCGGCCAAAGCTTGGGTGGGAAGTTGATGATGAAGAGATAGAAGATAGTGTTGATAAGCGATTCGAATACGATGATTTATGGTTTGTGGATCGGGATGAGTCAAAAGCAAAGAAGGAAAGCAAAAAGAAAGCCTTCCCGCCGCGACCAGAAAAAGATATCCTGTTGTTCATTGAAGAGTACAGCAGGACTTTGGAAGACTGGCAGCGTGACATCCTGACAATGATGCGTGAGGAAATGCTGTACTTTTGGCCACAGCTTGAGACAAAGATCATGAATGAAGGCTGGGCTTCTTACTGGCATGCTCGTATTCTTCGGGAGCTGGATCTGACAAGTGATGAGGCAATCGAATTTGCCAAGCTTAACGCCGGCGTCGTCCAGCCTTCTCCGACACAGATCAATCCATATTATCTAGGCATCAAGATCTTTGAAGATATCGAAGAGAGGTTCGACAATCCGACGGAAGAAATGAAACGGTATGGTGTGAAGCCAGGTTCCGGCCGGGAAAAAATGTTCGAGGTACGGGAAATCGAGTCCGATATTTCGTTCTTGCGCAATTACCTGACAAAGGATCTCGTGCACCGGGAAGATATGTATTTGTTCCAGAAACAAGGCAATGAGTATAAGATCACCGACAAGGACTGGGAAGCAGTCCGTGATCAGCTGATTACGATGCGAGTGAATGGCGGGTTCCCTTATTTGACCGTCACAGACGGCGACTATATGTCCAATGGCGAGTTATATTTGAAGCATCATTATGAAGGTGTAGAGCTGGATTTGACATATCTGGAGCGGACACTGCCTTACTTTTATCAGCTTTGGGGAAGATTCATCCACTTGGAAACGTTTATCGAGGGCAAGAATGTCCTATTCAGCTACGAAGGAAAACGTGTACTAAAAAAATATCTATAAAAAAAACGGGCACTCGCCCGTTTTTATAATGCCTTCAATTCTGTTGTCCCGAACCAGTCATGGCGATTATCCGATATCCATTTGTACAAGGATTCCAAATACGGATCAAGAAATGGCAGGTGCAAGATCCAACCCAATACAGCCGTGATCGGAAGCAGGGTCAATATCTTTTTGACCGTTTCATGCCCTTTGTAGATATCCCCCTTGAAAGACATCATATGGATACGGTCATATACATCCCCTTTGGCAAGGAAACGGAACCGCTCATAATTCTCGATATTCTGTACCGGAATCCATTTCACATTGTCCAGCCAATCTAACTTTTGGATCACTTGCTTTGCAGTGGAACAAAGGGGGCAGCTTGCGTCGAAAAATACAATATGCTTCATCACACATTCTCCTCTCGTTTACTACATAGCCCGTCCATCACGATGTTAAACAAAGAAGCACTACTAGACTATTTAGCTAAAGTCTATCATATTTTCAGGCGATTATCCTAGTGACAGGAAGTTTGCTATACTGGTTGACAGATACTTCTGAAAAAAGGAGGGGAAGTGATGGAGCCCTTTACACAGGAAGTGATACGCATCATCAAATCGATACCAGAAGGAAAAGTCATGACCTATGGCCAAATCGGGAAAGCCGCAGGAAAAGCACGCGGTGCCAGGCAAGTATCGAGGATACTGCATAGCATGAGCAAAAAACATGACCTGCCATGGCATCGTGTCATCAGTGCTGATGGACGGCTGAAGATAAAAGATGAAGAGACGTTGAATGAACAGCTGGAAAGACTCTATGAAGAAGGATTGGAAATTTTCGATGGCCGTGTCGATTTGGAGGTATACCGGTATGAGCCGAGGTAATAGGAAATTCGGAAGCCGTCATAATTTTACCTACTGGGTTAGGCATACAGTCGGCAGCTTGAACCGGAGCAATCAGTGATGACAAGGCCTCTCCTGTAAGGACGCTGGCTCAGCGGCTTAGATTGCTGCTGATTGATCTTGATTCATTACATAGCCGCAGCACGGGAAAAACGTAAAGGAAGCAGCAAAAAAGCCGGCAGGCAGCTGATGCTGTTTCATTGCATTTTATAAATGGGGAAGAGAATATATGCTTAAAACAGAAGCAGACGTATTAGAAGCGATCAAGCAAGACAAATGGATGATGAAAGTGCTGTGCACGCAAGCCATACTGGGGCTTCCTGATTCCTGCATAAGTGCCGGATTTGTAAGGTCGAAGGTGTGGGATATCCAGCATCGTTATAAAAATCGGATGCCTCTTGCAGATGTGGATGTCGTATATTTTGATGCTTCAGATACAGATGAAGCGACAGAAAAAATGCATGAAAACACACTGCGTAAAATGATGCCCTCCGTGCCATGGTCAGTCAAAAACCAGGCAAGAATGCATAAAGTCAATAGAATGCCAGCTTTCCGGGATACAGAGCATGCAATTGCTTGTTATCCAGAAACAGCGACAAGCATTGGCGTGAAGCTGAAAGCAGACAAACTGTACTTGCTGTCACCACATGGGGTAGCTGATTTGCTCGCTTGCCGCCTTGCGCCGACTCCCCTATATGTGAAGGGTACAGATTATCATTCTATCTTTGTGAAAAGAATTAAGCAGAAGAATTGGCAGCGGCAATGGCCGCTAGTCCACATGGAGGTGGATGCTTTATGAACGATGTGAAAATCAGACCGCCAAGACTAGAAGATGGTCCTATTCTCTGGAAGCTGAAATATGGGGAGCAGGAACCGGAATGGAAGCAGTGGGATGCTCCTTATTTTCCTTTGGTGCACCTGCCGAAAGAGGAATTCTTGGCGAGCTTTCGTTTCGGGGATGATTCACCCGATCAATGGGTAATCGAAACAGATGGAAGGGTCATTGGAACTGTAGGGTATTATTGGGAACACAAGCCTTCCAGGTGGCTGGAAATGGGCATTGCAATATTTGATGCAGCCTATTGGAACGGTGGCTATGGAACGGAAGCACTCAAGCAATGGATGGCGCATCTGTTCGACAGCATGCCGTTAGTGCGGGTAGGCTATACAACTTGGTCCGGGAACAAACGGATGATTCGGCTCGGGGAGAAGCTCGGGATGACAATGGAGGCACGGATGAGGAAATGCAGATATTATAATGGGGAGTATTATGATTCCATCCGGATGGGACTGCTTCGCGAAGAGTGGCAGCAAGTGAAGGAATGAACAATTTGTAGTAATTATTTCTTTACAATCTTTTTTGTAAATACCCCTTTCATCCTTGTCCAAACATGTTACACTATGCTTAGTAAATTCTTTGTAAATAAATTTACCGAAACTATGTAGAACACTCTATCCTGGGGGAATTGGCGCTGTGAGTATGACGTTACAAACTTATTGGAATAGTCGTTTTGAAGCAGGGGACATTTGGGGAACGGAAGCAACACCATCAGCTGTGATGGCTTATCCTTATTTTGCGGCGTATCAGGCAAAGCAGCTGTTCGTTCCAGGCTGCGGATATGGGAGAAACAGTAACTTCTTCGGAGAATATTCCTTTGAAGTGACAGCTTGTGATATTTCAGAAGTAGCAATCGAGCGGGCTAGCAGCCATGCAAAGGCTGTTGGTTTGGCCAATGTGAATCACTTTGTCGGGGATTATTTGAATCTGCCTTTTTCATCGACAGAGAGATTCGACGGCATTTATCTATCAAATATACTTCATATGTATACGGAAGAAGAAAGAGAACATTTACTTAGCCATTTCACATCATTACTGCGCAAAGATGGATTGCTGATTTTCTCTTGTCTTTCAGCAAGGGATGAAAAACTGTATGGTGAAGGAATTGAAATGGAAAAAGATACATTCCTCGTTCATGACCGGATTGCGCATTTCTTCCAGGAAGAAGAACTATATGCGCTGCTTGAAGAGAAGTACCAAGTTGTCGAAATGACACTTCATAAACAGCGGGTGGATTTCAAAGCAGGTGCAGAACAGGATGCACAGCTATGGTTCGTCGTGGCAAGGAAAAGATAAAAGCACAGCCTCTCACGCGAGGCTGCGCTTTTTTTATATCTTGGTATTCTTTTTCTTGGCGCGCTGTTCCAGCTGGCTTTTTGGCTCCTGGTTGGCAGCATCCTCTGTCAATCCTTGTTTGTTTACGCTTACAGCCGCTTTTTCATTACGGCTTTTTTTTCTGCTCATTACCAATCACCTCCTGATTAGTATGGCGATAGTCCTTATTTTTATTAAAAAAATTGATGTATATTGTCATGATGAGCTGGGCTACTTTATAATTAGTATCATAAATTCAACTAGTTATCCAACAGGAGAGAAAATAAATGAAAAATAGATATGTCGTCATCGCAGCAATTTTAGCTGCTTTGTCTCTTGTTTTGGCAATTATGACGTATCAAAATCGTTCCAATGATTTGCGTGCGGAATCAGACATTTCAACGAGAAAAGAAGAAATTTCCCAAAAAGAAGGCGTGCCTGAGACCTCTCTAGTTGAGGATGGCCCTTTGGATGTACCGCTCCTGAATCAGATGGACGCACCCAAGCTTTATAATGGCTGTGAAGTTACCAGCTTGGCGATGATCTTGCAGTATGCAGGATACGATGTGACGAAGAATGATTTGGCCGATCAGATTGCTTATGTCCCGCTGAATTATAACAATGGACAGCATGGAGACCCAAATGAGGGCTTTGTCGGAGACATGCCGAATGGACCAGGTCTTGGCGTTTATCACGGACCTATCATGGAGGTTGCCAAGGAAATCGCAGGGGATAAAGCGGTTGATGTGACTGGGGAATCAGTCGAAGAGGCAATCTACAAACCATTGGAGAATGGCAAGCCGGTGTGGATCATCACCACCTCCAGTTTCGCTCCTGTTGATGATATGGAAACATGGGAGACGCCTAATGGACAAGTGGATGTGACGTATAGTGTCCATAGTGTCGCTGTTACCGGCTATACAGATGATACTGTATTCCTCAATAATCCATATGGACAGAAGAACCAGGAAGTAGACCGGGAAAATTTCGAAAAAGCTTGGGAACAGCTTGGCAGCCAGGCGATTTATATAAATGACTGAGAAAAGCACAGTTAGACTGTGCTTTTTTTGCGTCTTGGCAATGTGCAGGCTACAATGGAAGCAGAGTGGAGGTGCAGAAATGGATCTTGAACCGATACCGGATCATTTGGAAAAAGGACTGCGGCTTTTGTTCATTGGCTTCAATCCGAGTGTTCGTTCAGCCGAAACCGGTCATCACTACGCAAATCGGAATAATCGTTTTTGGAATATATTGTATCAGGCAGGTATTACAGAACGAAAATTTGAGCCATTTGAAGATCGGGATTTGTTGCAAATGGGCATAGGTTTCACTAATATCGTAGCCAGACCTACCAAGGCGGCGGCCGATATCACGAAGGAAGAATACATAGAAGGGGCACAGCTGCTCCGTGATAAACTGCAATATTTCCGCCCTGAAGTGGCTTGCTTTGTCGGCAAAGGTGTCTATCAGCAATACAGCAAGGTGAAACAAACAGGCTGGGGTGTGCAGGCATCTTCCGTAACGCAAGATGTAATAGAGTTTGTGGCGCCATCATCAAGTGGGCTTGTACGCATGCCCATGAAGGAAATCGTCGAAATCTATGCGAAAATACCAGCCATCTTAAAGGAATTGGAGGAGAAAAGATGAAAACAGCAGTAGTGACAGGAGCTTCTCGAGGTCTGGGGGAGGCAATCGCGAAACAATTGATGGATAAAGGCATGCAAGTGATCGGAGTGGCAAGGAGAAATAGTGATGATCTCCCTTCCTATGAAGGGATAGGAGATGCGAGTTATTCTTACCAATACGGTGACTTGCAAGATACCTCTGCCTGTGCGAAGGTTTTTGAGGAACTGGCAGCAAGTATTTTCCCAAAAGCCAATGATACTGTCTACTTGATCAATAACGCCGGAGTGGTCGGTCCGATTGCGACAGCAGCTGCTTATAGTTTGGAGGAATTGGAAGCGCATATGGCTATCAACTTGATGTCACCAATCCTCGCTTGTTCGATTTTCCTCAAATATGCCAAAAAATATGACGTACCACTCGTTATTGTGAATGTGACTTCAGGTGCTGCGGAACGTTCTGTGCATGGCTGGAGTGCTTACAGTACATCGAAAGCGGGAATCAATCGTTATACGGAAACGGTAGCACTCGAAGAAACAGAAGCTGGTTCCGGCAATATTGCCATTGCTTACAATCCCGGTATCATGGATACGGATATGCAAGCGGATATACGTTCCACTGAACCGGAGCAATTCCAGGATGTTCAGAAGTTCAGGGATTATGTGACGAATAAATCACTAAGGAATCCTATGTTTGTGGCAGGCGTACTGGCTGACATCCTTACTGGAGAAAAGATCGAAAATGGTAAAAGGTATGCCGTGAAAGATTATGTTTAAGCCTGAATAGGTATTTGCCCTTTCCTTTCTGGGTTCTGTACATACAATGCATTATCCTGTAGGAAAAGGGGGAAGTAAGATGTCTAAAGAAAATGAAGGAGGCTTCGGCTTCGCATTTTTGGTTGTATTGTTCATCCTTTTGATCATTGTCGGTTCATCCTATGTAGGTGGCTGCGATTATGGCTACGGCTATGGGCATGGCTACCACTATTAATTCATAAATGAAGAAGCTTTGCACATTCCTGTGCAAAGCTTCTTTTTATCTTGTCAGTGTTGTGCGGTCAGCTGACCTCAGTAATCTGCTGATGATGTACAGTAGCAGAGCGATAAGACCGCCCATGTACAAAACCGTGACGATTAGTGAAGCTAGTATCTGCATTTTAAGAGCGAATAAAAATGCAATCAAAAAGCTCATGGAGCCAGCGGATATGACAAAGGCGATAAGGCTGGCCAATCTGTTTTGGAATAGCTCTGTTTCTTCGGTCCAACCAAGCTTCGGATATAATAGATCGCTCAGCATACCGACAATAGTCACAGCTGCATTGACTAGTAACGCAAGGAATAACCAAAGCAATGCCTCTCCGACATTCAACTGCAGCACAGGAATCGCTATCAGGAATAACACGATGATAGGCAGCAGATTAATCAAGAATGCAGCCTGCAATTTGGCCAAAACGATTTGCCGCATGCTCAAGGGCAGGAACAGATGTGCTTCCCAGCTTTGACCATCTTTTGAGAAGCTGACGATACTGATCGGATTCAGGCCGATGGAAAAAATGTTTGTTGCTAGAATGACGACAAATAGCATACTGCCGTCTATATCCTTTACCAAATCTGCTGCAGTGCTGAAATCCCCCATGAAGAAAATGACAACCAATAGCGCGGGCATCACAAGTGCCCCGGCAACACATTGCAAGAAGAACGTCGGCGTCCGGAATATGGTCTGGATTTCTTTCGTGCGATACGCATGGATGATGGAACGCTGTTTTCGTGATAATCCTTTGCCACTGAATACTTTACCGGAGCCAGTGTTCAGTCCTAATGCACCTTTCAAGTAGAATTTTTGCGCAGCTGCATAAAAAAGCAGAATTGCTAAAAATGCTGACAATAATACGGCGACAAAGTTAAGCAGGCCTTGCCAAGAGTCTGACAAGGTCAGTAAGTTCGTCATTAGCGCAGCAGGTGGATAATATAATGTCGCTGCTTGCAGCAATCCGCCTTTTTCTGAACTCGATGCGATAAGCTGGGCTATTTTCTCTGGATCTTGCTGCATACGCAAGACAACATTCAGTAAGATAAGCAGCAAAAAGCCGATAATGCCGCCGATTACTTTACTTCTATCCTTATTCTTACCTTTGTTGATGAACTGCATCGCAAACGTGACGATTACAGCTGCCAGCGAATAAGGAATGAGCGGTATCAGCAAAAAAAGCAGCAGGGCATAAAGAAAGTACATGGCACCTGCACCTGAAAGCAAGCCATAGTAAATGCTGACCGGCAAATAGGAGGCAGCAGAAATCAAATATACATAAAGCAGTGGGTTCAATGATTTGGCTGCCAGCAGCTGATAGGATTGCAGCGGAAAATGAAGGAATGAAGTGATATCTTCCGTGAAATAAAATGTGTTCATGATCAGCGCAAATGAAAAGATAAGCACAACAAAAAAATGCATGAGGAATAAAGTTCCCAATATGATATCGGTATTCCCTGATGGTTCAAGCAACGTATACATCGCTTCGATGACCTGCAGCATGAATTCGCCAAACATCAGACCGAGAAAAAATAACCCAAATAACCCGGCTATCAGGCCAATTACCACGCTTGGTTTTTTGAATACGTTGGCATATTGCATTTTCAGCTGAATACGCATGAGGGCAATTATCGGTTTATGCATCTTGTGTCAACTCCAGGAAAATATGCTCCAAGCTTTCATCGGACTGGAATCTTTCCCGCATCTCTGGCAATGTTCCTTGGAATAGCAGCTCGCCTTTACGGATGATGGCCACCTCATCACAAAGCTGTTCCACAACCTCCAGTACATGAGACGAGAAAAAGACGGTATTGCCGTTCGCCGCATGTTGACGCATCAGCTCTTTCAACTGATAGGAGGATTTTGGATCCAATCCTGTCATCGGTTCATCCAGAATCCAGACAGAGGGCTGCTGGACGAGCATGCCGGTTATGAACAGCTTCTGCCGCATGCCGTGCGAGTATGTTTTGATTTGATCCCCCAATGCTTCATAGATACTGAACATTTTTGCGTATTGTTCGATTCTTTCTGTCCGTACATCTCGATCGATGCCATAGATATCACCAATAAAGTGGAGATAATCAAGGCCATTGAGACGCAGGAATAGATCAGGACTATCCGGGACATAGCCGAACTCTTGTTTTGCTGCAATGGTGTCTGACGCAATATCCTTACCATTTATGGTGATGGAGCCGGCATCAACCGGCAGGATACCGGTTACCATTTTGATCGTGGTTGATTTACCGGCGCCATTTGGTCCCAGGAATGCAAAGATCTTTCCGCTTGGGACTGTCAGGCTGACATCGTTCACAGCAATTTTATTTCCATATTGTTTATGTACATGGTCGATCTGTATCAATGCAATACCTCCTTGTATGTTACTTCCATTCTGGTCGTTATTTGCCAAATATTCAAGTGGATTGTGTATAAAAAAAGCCAATATCCCTCCCGCATATAACACGGGAACTTCCAATATATTTAAGACAAGCCTGGGAGGGATGAATATGCGTGATTTACAGAGAAAAACAGCGTTCATAGCTGTATTTCTCCAAACGGTACTTAATTTTACCTTGACCATCCTCGCGATGATACTTGTCGTATTCCTATTGAAAAAAACAGTATTCATCTTTGATGTACTGTTAATACAGAATGAAGAAGTCGGCTATTTTTATTTAGCTGAAGGAATCATCGTTTATTTCCTCTATTTTGAATTTATCAGTTTGATCATCAAGTACTTTACCCATAACTATCATTTTCCGCTTCGTTACTTTATCTATATCGGTATAACGGCTATTATTCGACTTATCATAATCGATCACGAACATCCGCATACCATTCTTCTGTATGCATTGGCAATTGTTTTGCTAGTGTTTGCGCTCTTGATAGCGAACCATTCCAATATGAAAGACGACGATCAATTGGATTGAATGAAATAATCAGCGTAACAATTTAACCGGATTGGCATAATATGATACACTCTATAATGGAAAAGACAGCTTTGCCGTTAGAAAGGAAGAGAAATGAATGATCAATCGCAAAAGTGCGCGTGAAATAGAAATGATGCGGGCTGCTGGTGAGCTGCTCGCCAATATCCATAAAGAAATCCGCGGTATGATCAAGCCGGGCATCACAACAATGGAAATCGACCAGTTTGTGGAGGAGTACTTAGCCAAGCATGGTGCAACAGCTGAGCAGAAGGGTTACAATGGTTATGCTTATGCAACATGTGCTTCTATCAATGATGAGATCTGCCACGGATTCCCAAGAAACGAACCCTTGAAAAACGGAGACATCGTCACAATCGATATGGTTGTGAATCTGAATGGCGGATTAGCTGATTCTGCCTGGACCTATGGAGTGGGTGAAATCAGTGAAGCAGCACAGCGTTTGCTTGATGTAACGAAAGAATCTTTGTACAAAGGGATAGAAAAAGCACAGCCGGGCGCCCGTATCGGTGATATCGGCCATGCAATCCAACAATTTGCAGAAGCAGAAGGTTATTCTGTTGTACGTGATTTCACTGGGCACGGAATCGGTCCAACCATCCATGAGGATCCGCATATTCCTCACTTCGGATTGCCGAATAAAGGCCCCCGTTTGAAAGAGGGCATGGTCATCACAATCGAACCGATGATCAATATCGGGGAATGGGGCAGTCAGATGGATGATAATAACTGGACTGCCCGCACGGTCGATGGTTCTTTGTCGGCTCAATATGAACATACTCTCGTGATTACGAAAGATGGCCCTGTCATCCTGACAAACCAAGATGAAGAATGAAGAGAAGCCTATACCATTTCATCGGTATAGGCATTTTTTTATGGCTCGATATGGATGAAAGTATGGAAGATATCGTGTTTTTTGATCAGCAGCTTTTCCAATCTTTCTGTGATGGCATGGCTTTCTTTCACATTGAGGGATGCATCGACCCGGATGATGACATCGACCAGGGATTGATTGCCATGGAGTCTGGCTTTGATTTCGACGACTTCGAGGACGTCCTTGTCCTGTAAGATACTATGACGAATTTTCAATAGTCTATCTGCATCATACCCATCTGTCAGGGAATAAGTGGCGTCATAGAAAATATCCCAAGCTGTTTTACATATCAATATCCCCACAATGAATCCTGCCAGCGGATCCAGCCAATAATAGCCGAACTGGGCACCGGAAATGCCGACGAAAGCGCCTAAACTGACCATTCCGTCAGAACGATTATCCTGAGCAGCGGCCATTAGTGCGGGACTTTTAATGCGATTGGCGAGGCCTATATTGTAACGGTATACCGCCATCATGACTAAAAAGGCCCCCAAGGCAGTCCAGCCTGTCAGCATATCAGGCTGAACGTAATCTGGCTCCATCAACCGCTCAAATGTATCGAGTAAAACATGAAGTCCGACGGAAATCATGATGAAAGCAGCAACAAGTGATGCGACGGTCTCCGCCCGGAAATGTCCGTATTTATGTTCCAGGTCGGGCGGTTTGCGCGATATACGCAGTCCCACCAGTACCGCGACAGAAGCTACGACATCGGTTGTATTATTAAGCCCGTCCGCAAGCAGTGCATCAGAATCCCCGATGTAGGCGACAAGCAGTTTGATAAAGGATAACAGCAAATAAGCTGTGATACTGAGCAAAGCCCCTTTCTCACCAGCTCGCAAATTATCATACTGGCTCATATGTAAAATTTCCTCCGATCTCATTCTGAAGCAGGAACGGTTACTGCATGTCCAGAATGGGTACAAGATAGTACATTATATTCTTCTGCTTGATCAATATACGAAGGGGTTGAAAAAAATGAGCCAGGAAAAGATCATCATTGAAGGCAGTTGTGAGGGAATGCGTTTTTACAAGGAGCTGGATTTCGTGATCAGCCCAGAGGCCGAGACGCCGGAGCAAGCGATCATCCGATTCTACGGAAGCGAAGCAGAGAATTTCGAGATGCTGGCCAGGGAACAAGGCTGGCGGAATTGTTATTGGACTTATGCAGATGTTTCAGACCTGCTGCCGCAGGCAAACTGATCCCAGATTTAGCTGGGATTTTTTATCTGGATAAAAACCTCGTGCCTTGCAGAAAATGAAAGTAGTTTGCGAAAGGCAGGAGACGACGTATGGGTGAGACAAATAAATCAGCAGGTAAATCACCAAAGGATATGCGCTGGGCAATCGTATCGCTGGCATCCATCCCGTTGATCATGACACTGGGGAATTCAATGCTGCTGCCAGTGCTCCCGTTGATGGAGGAGGAACTGGACATAACCAAACTCCAGTCAAGTTTTATCATTACATTCTATTCCATTGTAGCCATCCTATTCATTCCTGTTGCCGGCTTTTTGTCTGATCGCTTCGGACGAAAAGCAGTTATTCTGCCCTCACTGGTCATTGCCGGAGCAGGTGGACTCATAGCAGGAATCTTCTCCACCGGAAGTGAAAGCCCGTACCTTTGGATTTTGATAGGGAGAATCCTTCAAGGGATAGGCGTAGCTGGAGCAGCGCCAGTGGTCCTTCCGCTTGTCGGGGATATGTTCGAAAAAGAAGAGGATGTCAGCGCTACACTCGGTATTGTCGAAACGGCCAATACTTTCGGGAAAGTATTGAGTCCGGTGCTTGGGGCGCTGCTGGCCGGTTTCCTATGGTATTTACCGTTTTATGCAATCCCGGTTTTTTGTGCCATTTCCTTTTTGCTGATTCTCTTCCTTATCAAAAAGCCAAAAGAAGATAAGAAAGGCAATGACTTCAAAATGTTTATGAAGAATGCAAAGGCGACCTTCCATGAACATGGCGGGTGGCTGACAGCAACTTTCCTCATCGGTGCCATTCTTATGTTCCTTCTCTTTGGCATCCTTTTTTATTTGAGCACTGTACTGGAAGAGAAGTACGGTATGCAAGGCATACTGAAAGGGGCGGTTTTGGCCATACCATTGGCAGCTTTATGCTTGGCTTCCTATTTGACCGGAAAATGGATCAAGAGCAACGGTAAACTGATGAAATGGATCACATTCACAGGTGTGGTCTGTACAGGTGTCGTAACGATTGCGCTCTATTTTTCGAAAGGAATCGTTTTTATGATGGCGGTATTCCTTGTCGCGGGTGTGGGAATTGGAGCGGGACTGCCTTGTCTGGATTCTTTGGTTACGAGCAATATGGAAAAGGATGTTCGGGGCACGGTTACCTCCTTGCTTAGTGCCATGCGTTATGTAGGTGTGGCAGCTGGTCCGCCGGTGGTTGCTATTTTGCTTAAGGTAGATCTTATCTGGTTGATTGTGACATTTGCCGGTGCAGCTCTTATTGCAGCTTTACTGACATTAAAATTCATCAAGCCGCCCGATCCAGAGGAGCAAAAACATCACCCGGTTCCGCATTTACATTAATTTAACCAACAAATCAGAAAATTGTTGCAAAGTTAATGTTAATCCAGCATAATGGAAAAAAGGAACCAGGGGGAATCGTTCCATGAAAAAGCATAAAGTTGTCTATCGTCTGCAAAGAACGAAGAGGAAGCGTCCTTATGTTACAGCAAAACGGGAGATTTCGTTTGAAGTGAAGCTTGCCACAAGACTTATGCTGGATGAATTTTACTTTACCTGGAACAAGAAAAGACTGGAAGCCCAAATCAATGCGAGCATCGATAATAAAGATGAAGAACGATTCAGGGAATTAAGTGCAGCTTATCGCCCTTATGTTCTGGAATGATATAATAAAATTACATGATCTGCGTTGTCATCGGACAAGGCAGGTCTTTTTACGTGCGATAAAATTTGATAGCTATGCTATAATAGCTTAAAAACTAGATGTACGAAGAGGAGATTTTAGAAATGAAGCGTGTGATGCTGTTTGCTATGCTTAGCGCCGTATTAGTTGCAGCGGGATGTCAAAGCGAGCAAACTAGCCAGAAGCAAGATACGAATGAAAACAAGACGGCCGAGAAGCAGACGGAAAATCAACAGGCAGAGCAGGATCAAGAAAAAGACGGGGCTGAAGCGGAACAGTCTGCTGACGCAAAGCCTGACCAGCATCAGGTAGAAGCGGATGATGTAGTAGGAACCATTGAAAACCCTGTGACTGTCGATAATCCAGATAGTATCGAAGTTGTCGTGAATAAAACAAGAAAGTTCCCTGATGGCTGGGAACCGAAGGACTTGGTAGAGCCGGATGTACCGTTTTATTTTGATGAGCATCTGGAAAAACGGAAAATGCGCAAAGAAGCAGCCGAGGCACTGGAAGAGCTGTTTGCAGCATCCCAGAAAGATGGCATGGAGCTGGTAGCAGCGAGCGGTTACCGTTCGGAAGCAAGGCAAAAAGAGATATATGAGAATAATGTGGCAACACAAGGGCAGGAAGAAACGGATAAAGTATCTTCCAGACCTGGGCGGAGTGAGCACCAGACCGGACTTGCCATCGATTTGACTTCTGCGGAGATGGCACTTGCCCTGGAGGAAACATTCATCGACACGGATGAAGGAAAATGGCTTGCTGAGCATGCACATGAATATGGATTCATTATCCGCTATCCGGAAGGAAAGTCCGACATTACCGGTTATAGTTATGAACCATGGCATATCCGCTATGTCGGAAAGGACCTAGCAAAACAAATATACGAAGAAGGAACGACATTGGAGGAGCATTTCCAAATGAAGTCCGATCTTAAGAGCTGAAAAAGAGCCACTGTCCAAATGGGCGGTGGCTCCAATTTATGTGATGGGAGGTCACATACAAAATTAGCGGCATAATCGGTATGCCAAAGACTTACTTGTCCAAATGTGCTTACAATTGCTGCACAAAATATTGATTAATGATTTACTCACTTTGATTCTAACATATTGTAAACAGGAAAGGTAGCCGAAAATATCAAATTTTTTCAAAAATGAAAACATAACCAACCTTCCGAAGATGAGAGCCGCAAAAAAGCTGATAATTTGTTACAATATAGGTGCCTTATCAAATGAAGAACGAGGAGAGGGGAAGTAAAATGGAATTTCGTGTGGAAAAAGATACAATCGGAGAAATCCAAGTACCTGCAAATAAGTTTTGGGGAGCACAAACGCAGCGCAGCAAAGAGAATTTTCCGATAGGTACAGAAAGAATGCCGAAGGAAATTGTATACGCTTTCGCCTTGCTGAAAAAAAGTGCTGCAAAGGCAAATCATGATTTGGGTTTGCTTGAGAAAGATAAAAGTGACGCGATCGGCTATGCTGCCGACCGGATTGCAAGCGGAGAGCTGGATGGACATTTTCCGCTAGTTGTCTGGCAGACAGGCAGCGGTACGCAATCCAATATGAATGTGAACGAAGTCATTGCTTTTGTCGGAAACAAGTGGCTGGAGGAACAAGGAAAAGAAGCACGCCTGCATCCGAATGATGACGTCAATAAATCACAAAGCTCCAATGACACTTACCCCACAGCCCTACATATAGCTGCTGTGACACAGCTTGAAGATATAGTTCTGCCTGCTTTGAATAAGCTTAAAATTACTTTGAAAGATAAATCAGACGCCTATCAAGATATCGTAAAAATCGGCCGTACCCATTTACAAGATGCAACTCCGCTTACACTCGGACAGGAAATCAGCGGCTGGCACCGCATGCTGGAAAAATCAGAACAAATGATCAAGACAAGCCTTCCATATGTACAGGAATTGGCAATCGGCGGAACAGCGGTTGGAACAGGTCTGAATGCACATCCTGAATTTTCTGAAAAAGTTTGCCGGGAATTATCACTTGCAACGGGCAAAGAGTTCCGTTCAGCTGCAAATAAATTCCACGCCCTGACAAGTCATGATGAAATCGTGTTTGCACATGGAGCATTGAAAGGGCTGGCTGCCGATATGATGAAAATCGCCAATGATGTGCGCTGGCTTGCGAGTGGACCACGCTGTGGCATTGGGGAAATCGAGATCCCTGCTAACGAACCTGGAAGCTCCATCATGCCTGGGAAAGTGAATCCAACTCAGAGCGAAGCAGTTACCATGGTAGCTGTGCAGGTAATGGGTAATGATGCTGCGATCGGATTTGCAGCCAGCCAAGGGAATTTTGAGCTGAATGTGTTCAAACCGGTTATTGCCTATAACTTCATTCAATCTGCCCAGCTTCTGGCGGATAGTATGATTTCCTTTAATGATCGCTGTGCAGTCGGTCTCGAACCGAATCGAGAAAAGATTGCAAAAAACCTTCAGGATTCGTTGATGTTAGTGACCGCTTTGAATCCGCATATCGGGTATGAAAATGCGGCGAAGATTGCCAAGAAAGCATTCGCGGAGAATACAACCTTGAAAGAAGCCGCAGTTGGAAGCGGATTGCTGACAGAAGATCAGTTTGATTCCTATATCAAGCCGGAGGAAATGACTTATCCGAAGTGACTGCCATGATTGACCAGGAGTTCCAATAAGTAAGCCTGATAAAAAACATCTTCCTGCCCAAACTAAAGGCATAGGAGGTGAACAAACATGGCGAACAACAACTCTAACCAATTGGTGGTACCAGGCGTACAACAAGCAATCGACCAAATGAAATTCGAAATCG
This sequence comes from Terribacillus jepli, assembly GCF_047228925.1. NCBI lineage: Bacteria > Bacillati > Bacillota > Bacilli > Caryophanales > Bacillaceae > Terribacillus > Terribacillus jepli. The sequence continues at coordinate 142,070 of NZ_JBFEGH010000003.1, forward strand.
CACAAGAGTTCGGTGTAACTCTAGGCGGTAGCGAAACTTCTCGTGCTAACGGTTCTGTTGGCGGAGAGATCACAAAACGTCTTGTAGCTTCTGCTCAGTCTCAGCTTAACGGCGGTCAATTCTAATTTCATATCGATGGCTAAAGAGGCACCCAATCGAGGTGCCTCTTTCTTTTATGAAAGGCCATGGATCGCCAAGTATAGGGCAAAGGCATCTTGGAATTTCCGAATGTCCAGCCCTGTTTTTTCTGTCAGCTTATCCAAACGGTAATTCAAGCTATTGCGATGTATGTACAATTTCTTAGCGGTTAGGGTCAGGTTCTGGTTGCAAGCGAAATACATACGGACAGTCCGCAACAATTCGTTATCCTCATCCAATCCTTGTAAAATATGCTGTGCGATATTCTGCCGATCATTTTTTGACAGCAGCGAATGCATTAATTGAGGAACAGTATCCTTAAAATAAAGTACATGGCTGGCAGCATGGGGAGGAATCTGCTGGTATGCTGTAAGCAGCCATTCATATTGCTTTGCTGCATCTTCCACCGAAGGCAGCCAAGGACTGATGAATAGGCGAATGGAAGCTGATAAATCATACATAAGCATATCGACGACTTCTTCATAATGAATAGGTTCTTTCTGACGGCTTTCGATAATCAGGCCTGTATGTTTTGTGAGCCAGATATATGCAAGCGGACTTTCGGTCAGGTTATTCATCGCTTCCCTAAAGGATTCGGCTTTCGCTTGCCCTTCTATGCCAAAGAAAATGAAGCGGCATCCGTCCGCATAAAGCGGATTTTGAATCAATCCATCTATCTTGGCTTCTCCATGGAGCAGCTGATACCAAGCTGTATCGGTGCTATTTCCATTCGGTAGGCTTACTGGTGAGGCGATATGACGGAGCAAAGCGAGCTCGCGTTCGTTCAGCTCATCCGCAGGCAAACCAATAATTTCCCCATCCTCCATGCGGAACCAGTGGTACCCATCAGTATCAACGCCGTCAAAACTGTTTGTCTTAATGATACTAGAAAATAAATTCTCCAGTTCTTCAAGCATGTACATTTCTCCCATCCGAAAACGCTGTTTCTTTGTGATTGGTGTTATTTGTATTATACTAAAACCGAAGTAAACAGAAAGGTCGATAAAACATGAATAATGGAGATATCTGGTTGATTTTATCCATGGCGCTTGTGGGAGCAGTAATAGGCGGAATCACAAATTACTTGGCGATAAAAATGCTGTTCAAGCCTCACCGCGCCATTTATATAGGAAAATGGCGGCTTCCCTTTACGCCAGGACTGATTCCCAAACGCAGAAATGATTTGGCTCGTTCGCTAGGGAAAACAGTAGTGGATCATTTGCTTACACCCAAAGGGATGCAGGCGAGGTTGATTGATGAAAGCTTCCGGATGAAGGTGAATGCCTGGGCAAAGCGGGAAGTTTTTCGATTCATCCGATCCGATCGTACACTCCGGCAGCTGCTGTCTGGTTTGAATGTAACTATCGATGCAGATGTTCTCCATACAAAGGCAGCCGCCCTATTGAGCCGGCAGATGGAGAAACAGGCTGATAAAGAACTTGGGAGCTTATTGCCGCTTGAATTGAAGGAAAAGACAGATGATGCGGCTGAACGGGCAGCTACTCATATTCAGCAAATGCTGCTTGCTTATGTGGACAGCTATGATGGCCGACGGAAGATACAGGAATTGGTTCACAGCTTCCTGCAAGGCAGGGGGTTTCTCGGAAGCATGCTATCCTCCTTTTTGGACCCTGACAGCGCTGTTGACAAAATCCAGCCAGTGATCATGGAATCTGTCGGTGCTGAAGGCACTCATCGCTGGCTGCATCAGCTACTCGCCGATGAATTGGATAAACTGATGAGAAAGAAAGTAGGCGAAGTGACCGGAACAATCGGTCAGGATATTGTGGATGACGCAATCCGACAGGTGGTAAGGAAATCGATACCATTTGATGAACTGCTCGATACGCCGATTCACGTGTATATGGAAAATATAGAGGATAAAGTAGTAGAAGAAAAACTGACATTATTGGTACAGCGGACCCTCCGGCGTCTTGCTGATCAGGTGCCTGTCATTATGGAGCAATTGGAGCTGGCCAAGATGGTCGAAAAAGAAGTGGCCGGTTTTCCGCTCGAACGAGTCGAAGAGCTGGTACTGGCTATTTCCAATAAGGAATTTAAGCTGATTACGTATCTCGGTTTCCTGCTGGGCGGAATCATTGGTGTTTTCCAAGGAATCATTGCGCTCTTTATCTGATGGCTCGAACTATACAGCGCCCTGTGGGTTTGTTATAGTGGAACTTGAGTAAAAATGAGGAGGTACGTACCCATGGCTAATATGTACGATCATGCGTATGACTTAGAAAAAGCAATTCGCGAAAGTGAAGAATTCAAGGGCTTGAAAGCCGCTTACGATACGGTAATGAACGACTCATCTTCCAAGCAGATGTTCGAAAACTTCCGTAATATCCAGTTGGAATTGCAGCAAAAACAAATGCAAGGACAGGAAATTACTGAAGAAGAAGTACAAAAAGCACAAAGCGTAGTGCAAGTTGTGCAGCAGAATGAACAGATTGCAAAACTAATGGAGCAGGAACAGCGTTTGAACATTGCGATCAACGATATCAGCCGCATCATCACAAAACCTTTGGAAGAGCTTTACGGACAATCTGATATGCAGTAAGCACCAACCTCTTTGCTAATTGGCAAAGAGGTTTTTTTTCGTTTCAAACCGAACGTGCATTCGCAAGTCCGGCGTGCTACTATAGAAAGAAAAGCATACGAAAGGAAAATATATGCAGACAAAAATAACATTCATCCATGCTGCCGACCTGCATTTGGATAGTCAAATGGATGGGTTGACTGTTGCACATCCCAATATGAAAAGTCGTCTGCAGGAAAGCACATTCCTATCTTTGAAAAAGCTTGTACAATGCGCAATCGATGAAAACGTTGATTTCATCCTGCTGGCAGGGGATATTTTCGATTCCAACAGACAATCCTTAAAAGCACTCGTTGCTTTGCGTGAAGCTTGCAGGGAGCTGCAAAAGCATGGGATAGAAGTGTATATACAATATGGAAACCATGACTTTATTGGACAACAGCCAATCATGAGCTATCCGGAAAATGTTCATATTTTCACATCTGAAAAAGTGGAAACATTCTTATATAAAAAGAATGGAGAGCCAGCAGCCGCCATTCACGGGTTCAGTTACACGACCAGGCATATCAAATCCAAAAAGGCGCTGGAATATCAAGCGATAGGGACAGGTATATACGAGATTGGCATGCTCCATGGCAGTTTGGCCACAGGCGGTGCAGCGGATATTTACGCACCTTTCAGTGTAGATGAGCTAAAGCGCACTGGCTTTGATTATTGGGCATTGGGGCATATTCACAAGCGGGAGATATTATCTGAGCAGCCGCCGATTGTCTACCCGGGTAATATTCAAGGCAGACATCGTAAAGAGACGGGGGAAAAGGGCTGTTACTTGGTGGAATTAAAGGGGCAATCCTGTACCATGACTTTTGTATCTTTACAGGATTTACGATTTGAAGAAGTGGTATTTGCCATCGAAGAAGGGTCAGCCCTATATGAAGTGGAAAAGACATTAATGGATCTTTGCCAAAAATGGGAAAAAGCGTTCGGGGCGGCAGTTCTGCACGTGACTTTCCAAGGATTAGCGCATCAGTTGATTGGGTGGGAGCAGGAGGATAGGTTGGAAGAGATGCTTGATATCGTAAATGAACAGCAGCACAGCCTTGGCGGCCAGCTTGTATTAGCAAGCTATTCTGTCCAAGCATCCCTCGAAGTGGATCAGGAACAACTCCTTGAGCGCAGCGACTTTACAGCTGCTTTGCTTACTACTGCCTATCAGCCGGATGAAATGAGAAAAAGTTTGGATGAGCTCATGAGAAATCGTCAGTTCCGTAAAATCAAACAGTCCTATTCGGATGGCGAATTGCAGGAGATGTTGGAAGAAGCGAAACAGTTGCTGCTCCAAACTTTATTGGAGGTGGAATGAACATGCATATCATGGAAGGACATATATATGATTTTGGTAAGCTGCATGACTATACCTTCGATTTCCGAAGCGAATCGCTTATTCTCATCCAAGGAGAAAATGAAGCTGGTAAATCGACTCTGAAAGCATTTATCATTTATATATTATTCGGTATGCGCACACGTGAATTGGAGTCCTTTATACCGAGGACTGGCGGTACACCGGGTGGAAGGCTCACACTTTTGTTTGCTGATGGAGAGGTCATCGTGGAGCGGATCCAGGATCGGCATAATGGACAGGCTGTATGTTATGCGGGAATGGACCAAAAGGATCAGCGATGGCTGGATGAGCGGCTGGGGGGCATGGATCTTTCGGTATTTCGTCAAGTATTCTTGCTGGATACGGAAATGCTTGTATCCTTGCAAATGACAGATAAAGAGCAACTTGGTCAAGTTTTGCTGAATGCAGGGCAGACAGGTGCAGCATCTATCCAAAAGTTAAAAAGGCAGCTGCAGCAGGATTTGCAGCAACTGTTTCGTCCACAGGGAAGAAAGCCGAAAATAAACAGCATGCTGCATAAGCTGAGTGAACAAGAGCGTCTTGTACAAGAGCTGCAGCAAAAAGAGGCAGCTTATCTTCCAGATAAAGAGAAATTACGGGAGATACTTGAAAAGACAGCTGACTTGCAAACAAAGAAGGCGCAGCTCCGCAGCAAGATCAGCGTCCAAAAACAGATACTGCAAGCCATTCCTTGGCAAAAGAAAGCAGCTTTTGCACAGGAACAACTGCAGCAGATGGAATCTACAGCAGTCTTCCCTGGCGAGGGGCTTGAACGGATGCAGGAAATCCAGCATCAGTTGCAGCCATTGGAGGCGCAGTATCATGTTCACACAAAGGAAATTGCTTTAATCCACGAAGAGCTGGAATCGACAGAAAAGCAGCTGATGAAAGAAGATGTGTACAAGGAGCTGTATGAACTAACTGTCAGAACCGACTGGGCAGGCAGTAAGAAACGAATTCAGCAATTGAAGGAGGAATCCGTAAAACTGCGGAATCAAACAGCCGGCATTCGTTTAAGCTATCCTTATCCAGAAGATTTCTTTTTCGACGCATATATGTCGGAAGCTGCTGAAGAATGGCGTCCAATGCAGGAGGAAATGATGATACTGCAAGCGGATAGCGAACGGACACATCAAGCAATTGCTTCAAAAACACAGGAGATAGAAAAGATCGATCATCTTCAGGAGCGGATCCAGCAGAGTTTGCTGTCAGAAAAAGAGTACCGGGAACTTCATACCCTGCAAGATAAAAAGCATACAGCTAACGATTTTCGAATGGGAATTATATCTCCCATCAGCCTTTTGCTTGTTATTGCATTGTTTTTGGGTGGTATTGGTATTGTAATGCTAAATTGGATCTTGGTTGGCAGCGGAGTTTTTCTGTTAGGTGGAGCGGCATTGTTTTGGATCCTCGACTTTAAATCCTCGGGACCCTCGTCTTACGCGGTGGAGAAGTTGACAGAACAGCAGGATTTAAGAGCACGCTGGCGGCAATTAGAGGAGCAGCGAAACCCATTGGAAGTACAACTTGTGGAAATGCAGCAGGAACAGGCAAGGCAGCTGAAGCAAAGAGAGAATTTACAGCGGATAGCAAATATGTGGGTGGAACGATTTCCTTACTTGCAAGATATTCCGCTCGCCGATTGGCTGAAAGCAACTCAGGAATGGAAGACAAGAGAGCAGATGGAACGTATGCTTGAAAGGACGGTACAAGAGCTGGAAGAACAGCAGCATCATGATGAAAGCGCCATTCATCAGCTCCAGGGAATCGTAGAGCTGCCTCGTGATTCCTCCCAAATGGAAACGATTGGACGGGCGGAATACGTACTTGCGACACAGCAAAAGCTAAGACATGTATTGGAGCAGCTGTCAGTTCGACAACGAGATATCGAGCATCACCTATCTGAACTTGACAAGCAGATAAAACCTTTACAGCAACAGAAAGCACAATTGCTTTCATTTGCAGGGGCCCAGAATGACAATCAGTTTCTGCAGTTAGCTGAGCTGGACCGGAAAAAGAAGCAGCTTGTTGAAGACTTGGAGCATTATCGAATGCAGATAAAAGCTATTATGCCTGATGGGCGATCTTCGGGAGAAGAAATCGAATTCGAGCAGGAAATCGTGGAACAGCGGATTGCTAACTTTGAAATGGAGCACGAGACGGTGGAAGAAGAGCTGGATAAGTATCGGCAGCAAGCTGCAACATTGCAGGTCAAGCAGGCTGACCGCGAATCGGATACCGAGGCTTCGATGGCTTACCATGAAATGCAGCGCCAAAAGCAAGTGCTGACAGCTACTGGACGAAAGTGGGCTGTCCGCAAGCTGGCTTATGACATGCTGCTCCAAACGAAGCGAACTTTCCAGGAAGAGAACTTCCCTAAAGTATTGAATGAAGCGAGCAGACTTTTCTGTGAAGTGGCAGATACGTACAGTGCTCTTTCATTGTCTGATGAGGGAAAGCTGGTCGTAAAAGACAGTTATAGCAGGGAGATCGAGGTCGGGCAACTTTCCAGAGGAACGATCGAACAGCTTTATCTTTGTCTTCGGCTTGCCCTGTCACGGCATCTTGGTGTCCGGGAGAGCTTCCCATTATTGATTGATGATGCATTCAGTCATACGGATCATATCAGAAGGGGGCGTTTTTTGCCTATACTTCAAGCCGCTGCAAATGATCAGCAAATCATTTTGTTTACGTGGGAAGAACCGTCGCTTGAATGGTCCCGGGACTTCAAGATGCTCAAGCTCGGTAAAACGCAGAAAACTAGTTCCTGATAGCGCTTTAGCATTCGCAAAAAGGTGACAATAATGGTAAACTGATTAAGATAAAAATTGGATTATTGTAAGCTGGAGGGTCGGGCAGTGCCGAGTAATGAAGAAAATTGGGCTAAATACGAGGAAACGATCGAAAAGTTCATACAGGTCATTGCCAAGAATATGAATTTATATGGGATCACCTCATCCGTCGGCCGACTATATGGTGCATTATATTTTGCGGATCGACCAATGACGCTGGATGATATGAGAGATGCTTTGGAAATGAGTAAAACGAGCATGTCCACAGGTGTCAGGGCGTTAGCGGAAATGAAAATGGTGGAGCCGGCATATAAAAAAGGTATGCGGAAGGATCTATATAAATCGGAGGAAGACTGGTACAAATCTTTTACGTCACTCTTCGGGAATAAATGGGAGAAAAGCACCCAATCGAATTTAGAAGAAGCGGAGGAGACGATTGAAGAACTGAAGCAACTAAGGGATACAGTAGATGATCCCGCATTGGTCGGGAAGATTGATAAAGATATTGACCGCCTATTATACGCGCGTGATTATTATACATGGCTGCTGCAGTTCATCAATGTGGTCGAATCAGGAGAGATATTCAAATACGTTCCAAAGCCGCCAAAAAGATAATGGGCGTTGGAGCATGATGCCCTTGCTAGCATAGTAAGGGCTGTATTTATGAGGGAGGAGAAAAGCATTGAAAAAAGGAATCGGATATTTCCAAGTGGGGGATAAATTTGATGGCTTTCTGCTGATCAAGCAAGCAGATAAAGCGATTGCTAGTAATGGAAAAGCTTTTTTGACTTTGATTCTTGGTGATGATACCGGGGATATCGAAGCGAAGTTTTGGGATGCATCACCTGCGGATGAACAGCGATACCAAGCAGATCAAGTGATCAAAGTCCAAGGAGAGGTAAACGCATTCCGTGGTCGTCTGCAGCTTAAAATTCAAGCTATCCGGCTGACGGAACCAACTGATGGAGTGCATGCGCATGATTTTGTCAAGCGGGCACCGCTGTCCAAGGAGCAGCTGTTGGAAGAACTGACATCATTCATATTTGAGATGGAGAATCCGAATCTGCAGCGGATAACGCGGTATTTTTTGTCCAATCATCAAGAACAGCTGCTAGCTTACCCTGCGGCAGTACGCAATCATCATGAGTTCGTCTCCGGTCTTGCTTTTCATGTCGTCTCGATGCTGAGGATAGCCCGGGAACTGAAGAATCTTTACCCGGAGATCAATAAGGATTTGCTATATGCAGGTATCATCCTTCATGATATCGGTAAATTACGGGAACTGTCCGGGGCTACCAATCCTACCTATACGGTGGAAGGGAAACTGCTCGGTCATATATCCATCATGTCAGATGAAATTGCCCAGGCTGCAAGGGAGCTGCAAATTGAAGCTGAGGAAGTGATGATTCTGCAGCATATGATACTAAGTCACCATGGCAAAGGGGAATGGGGCAGTCCGAAGCCACCACTTGTTCGTGAAGCAGAGCTTTTGCATATGATCGATTTGATCGATGCAAAAATGAATACACTGCAGCGTGTCATGGATAAGGTAGCGCCGGGAGATTTTTCTGAACGTGTCTTTTCCTTGGAAAATCGCAGTTTCTATAAACCTGCATTCGAGCGGGAGTGAATGTTAAATAGAGAGAAAACAATAGAATAGAGGGAATTTAATGAGATGGAAGGATTGGGATCGCAACCTGAAAATCCGTCTGCTTGGGGAAGCGATGATGAACTTCCTGTTCTGGGCTTACTTCCCATTCATGACAATTTTCTTTCAGGACGCTTTTGGGAAGGACAGAGCCGGCTGGCTCCTTATGCTATCACAAGGCCTATCCGTTCTGGCAAGCCTGGTAGGGGGATATTGTGCTGACCGATTCGGCAGGAGAAAGATGATGAGTATCGCTGTAGCCGGTCAATCCATCACTTTCCTGGTGTTTGCATTTGCGAATTCACCATGGCTGACATCATCAGGCCTGACATTCCTTGCGTTCAGCTTCCTCGGTATTTGGAGTGCGCTGTATTGGCCGGCATCACATGCAATGGTAGCCGATGTAGTTGAGGAGAAACATCGGGCTTCCGTTTTCGCGGTATTTTACACTAGTTTAAATATTGCCGTTGTGGTTGGTCCGTTAATCGGGACAGTTTTATTTTACTCGTACCGTTTCCAAATGCTGCTGGCTGGATTCCTGCTTACGGCACTGTTGTTTGCTCTCATGCAAATCTTCATCCGGGAAACAGTGCCGGATAAAAGACAAGAAAAAGCTGATCATGCCACATGGTACAAAGCTGTCTGGAAAGAGCTGCAGACATATCGTATCATTGCTAAAGACCGGACATTCCTGCTGTTCATCGTCGCTGGCGTATTGGTAGCACAAACATTCATGCAGCTGGATATCCTGATTGCTGTATATACAAGTGAAGTCATCTCGAATCAGACTGTATTTGCACTGGGTGATTTCCGTATCGAAGTGGATGGCAAACAGGCATTTTCGCTTATTCTGGCGTTGAATGGATTATTGGTGGCCATTTTTACCGTATTCACAACCAAGTTTGTCACGAAGTTCCGCATCGCCCGTGTATTCGTGGCCTCCAGCATCGCCTATGCTGCAGGTATTTTTTTGTACGGATTGACGGAAAGCTTCTGGGTCTTTGTGATTGCGATCATCCTTTTTACAATCGGGGAGCTTATGGTAGTTGGTTTACAGGAAAGTTTTGTAGCATCGCTGGCATCAGAAGAAAGCAGAGGGCAATACTTTTCAGCAGCAAGTCTGCGCTTCACGCTTGGGAAGCTGCTTGCACCGCTAAGCCTTGTTCTAGTCAGTTATATGAGTTATCAGTTCACATTCACTATCCTTGCGCTGTTAGCTCTGGTAAGTGCCTTCGTTTATAATGTGATGTTCAAACGTTTTCACAACGAGAAGCGTCAAGCCTCCTGATCCAAGTCATGAATCCTTGTCCACCGGCATAGATATTACACAACAAGGACAAGGGGGTATTATTACAATGCCGGACATCCCATTGTGGGTCATGCTTGCGTTCCTCTGCATGATCGGCAGCGGCTTCATGGCATTCCGGACGCAGAGGCATGACTATCAGACAGAGCAGCAGTTCATCGAGCGGGAAGGAAATGTGTACATGGAGCGAATCGAGGAAGAAAAAGCAAGACGCGCTGATAAAAAATAATGAAAAAGACCGAAACGTTAACGTTTCGGTCTTTTTCCATGATCAGCCGGAAGTTGTTGATGTAGAAGTCATATTATCGACCAAGTCTTTGTATTGGTCGATTTTGATATCAAAGTCTGCATCTTTCAGGATTTTGTTGATTTTTTCTTGCTGTTCAGCGGAGTCTACTTTCTGGATGGCTAGTTCAGTCTTGATTTGGTCGCGTTCTTCATCAAGGGAACCAACTTCTTGTTCTGTATCACGAGTATCATCCAAGCGGATGATGTGCCAGCCGAAGCTGGATTCTACAGGATCACTGATTTCGCCTTTTTTCAATTTGTAAGCAGCATCTTCAAAAGCGGCATCCATTGAACCTGCAGAGAACCAATCAAGAGATCCTTTATTTTCCACTGTTCCGGTATCTGTGGAATATTCTTTTACAAGATCATCCCATTTTTCGCCGTCATCCAGTTTTTTCTTCACTTCTTTAGCTGTATCTTCATCTGCAACAAGGATATGACTTGCATTAAGATCTGTCTTCATGTGATCATAACGGGTTTTGATTTCATCATCGGAAACGTCGACACCGTCTGCAATTGCCTGTTGCTGAAGAAGGCTTGTTTTTACGGATTCACGGAAAGCATCTTCATCTGCATAGCCAGCCTGCTGCAGGACGGATTCGAATGAATCACCGTATTGATCTTTTAATTTATCGACTTGTTCATCGATTTGTTCGTCTTTGACATCGTATTTATCGTCAAGGGCTTTCTCCAGAAGCATTGTTTGCAGTACTTGAGAACCGTATTTATCACTAAGTTCCTGATAATAATCTTCTTTGGAAATATCCCCAGCTTTTGATTCTACCACTGTCTCACCGGAACCACATGCTGATAGGGCGACAACGCTTGTCGCGAATACTGCAGCGATAGCCAATTTCTTCATAAAAACAAACACTCCTAATCCACTTGTAATTTGAATGGCGGCTTGTCCGCCGTTTCCCTTAAGACAATATATCACATAATAAAGGGGAAAAGACAATCAATAATTGTAATTCCACAGTTTTTCCATATGTAAAAACGCTCCGAAAAGGGAGCGTCATTTAACCAGTATATCATAGCTTTCATCTGTCCCTGCAATGACGCATTTGCGCGGCGCCTGCAGTATATTGCTGAGATAGAAGCCATCAGAGAAGGTCATGGCTGCATTGACACTGATCGGCAGGATAAAATAGATAGGCATTACATCCACGAAAATGGCTGAAATCAGCAAAGGCAATGTAATCAAAATAGTCGGCATGAGCAAGGAAAGGAACGGAACGATCCGGCTTGTTTCGGTCCTGACCTTGAATTGCATGATCGGGATGAATTGTCCAACCCAACGCAGTTTGTATGCACAACGCTTCCCTGTCATCCAGAAAGGAATCAAATGTGTGATGCCATGGATGAATGGAAGCAAGTATACAGAAATCAATGATAGTAATAGACCTGTTTCTTCGATTTTTATTTTAGGGTGGATCAGCGTCAGCATCGGATATAGAATGATGAAAGTCAATAATCCGATCATTGCTGAGATCAGGCAAATACGATTGGTGCCGAGATCTTTCTTCGCATCGACACTTCTCCAGCAATTCATGTCCATAGCTCCCTTCTGTCAACATGAATTTAGGGTGAGCTTTTCTCACTTAAGAGATATTAGTACGTTTGATCGGGAAAATCAATAGCTTTCCTGGAAATTTTACTTTAAAATATAAGAACAAGTTCCGTTCTCATGAAACGGCTATTTTGAGAGACAAAGGAAGCGTTTTTATGGAGGAAGAAAAAAAGAGTACGCTGTCTTTTCATCTGCAATTGATTGCAGAGACTGGAGTGTTGGATAAATATCCTTTCCGTAAGCTCCTCATTGAACGGGATATAAATGAGGAGGAATATGCTGCTGTGCTGGAAATGCTTCAGCGACTTAATCGATCATACAAGGAACAAAAGGAAGAAGGTTTGCTGGATTACACGTCCCTGCTGCTGGAATTCGTCGGTATGCTTCCAGCGAAGCTTTATTATTGGGATGTCCTGCTGGCGCTTCGTGAAGAAAAGCAGGATGATACATATAAAGATCTGGTGAACGAATTGATATTGCTGGATATGAAAAACCGCTATTAGCTGAAGCTGATAGTGGTTATTTTTTTGAGTAGTCCTATCCTTTCAATGGACTTCCGAACTTCATAAGAAGAATGATGTCAAGCATCTTGATGGAGTGCTTGTCCGATATCGTGGACTTCAGCTGTCTAAATCGTCTGGCGGCGCTGCGGGATATCCCAGTTTGGATTTATCAAAAAATCCATTTCCCCTGATTGGAAATGGTGATTTGCGGGGGTGAAGAGATTTTTTGTCCTGATTAGCTTGACTATCTGATTCAGAGTGAGTGGACGATTTTCTACATATAATATGGCCAAGACAATCCTTGGGTTCTGCATATCAATCTATACAATAAGATCCTGTCATCCACTGATCTAACGTCCTTCATTTCTTTCCATTCACCTTCGTATCAAACCTACATGAAAGATGTTTACAAAGGAAATACTCTATGTAATAGCATTTCGGAGTAATTAGGAGGAAATAGAAGTAATGTAAAGGATGGTTTGTACAGTATATTCTGTACGTACTATACATTCAGATATAACGATTCGTTTCGTTTGATTTGTTTTCTGTTTATGTTTAGTATTAATAGGGTCGAAACATCGTGGTAGTAAAATATTCCTGATTATTACAGTCGGGTTACAGAAGACTAGTGAAAAAGAGGTGAATACTGTGCCGATTATTAAAGTAGAAAATCTCTCCAAGGTGTTTGGGAAAAACACGAAAGCTGCACTGCAATTAGCAGAGGCAGGTAAGACAAAAGAGGAGATACTAAAAGAATCAGGAAGCACAGTTGGTGTCAATCGAGCATCATTTGAAGTGGAGGCAGGAGAGATCTTCGTTATCATGGGTCTTTCAGGCAGTGGGAAATCCACATTGGTACGTCTGATCAATCGCCTGATCGAACCGACGACGGGTAATATTTACATTGACGGGGAAAACCTAGCGAAAATGGATAAAAAAGAACTTCGACGGGTACGCCGGGAAAAGCTGAGCATGGTATTCCAGCGATTTGGATTATTCCCGAATAGGACGATTCTGCAGAATACAGAATACGGACTGGAAGTACAAGGAATCAGCAAACAGGAAAGAACGCAAAAAGCGAAGGAAGCCTTGGAACTTGTTGGTTTGGGAAGCTATCTCGATCAATATCCTGGTCAATTGTCTGGTGGTATGCAGCAACGTGTGGGTCTTGCGCGTGCACTTGCAAATGATCCAGAGGTACTACTGATGGATGAAGCTTTCTCGGCTCTTGATCCACTGATTCGTAAAGATATGCAGGACGAATTATTAGATCTGCAGGAAACAATGAAGAAGACTATTCTTTTCATCACACATGACTTGGATGAAGCGCTTCGCATCGGTGACCGAATCGCCTTGATGAAAGACGGAAAAATCGTCCAGATCGGGACACCTGAGGATATCCTTGTGAATCCGGCGAATAAGTTTGTCGAGAAGTTCGTGGAAGATGTCGATCGTGCAAAAGTACTTACTGCACAGCAAATCATGAAACGTCCGGAAACGGTAAACATCGAAAAGCATGGACCGCGTGTGGCCTTGGAACGAATGCGGGAAGCTGGTCTGTCCAGTATCCTGGTCGTGGATGGCAAAAGGACTCTGCAAGGCATCATAACGGCAGATGCAGCGAATGAAGCTAGAAAGAATGAAGTGAAGAACTTATCGGAAATCATACAGCGTGATGTACCGACAGTGGAAAAAGATACACCGCTCCATGACTTGTTTGCTGTCATCCATGATTCGCCGGTTCCGTTGGCAGTTACAGAAAACGGAAAGCTTTTGGGAATTATCGTCAGAGGTGCAGTTATCGGTGCACTTGCTGGTGAGGGTGAGGTGAACGAACATGCTTGATTTCATGAAAAACGTTAAAGAAATTCCAGTTGGGGATTGGATGACTGATTTTGTCGACTGGCTGACGAATACATTCGCTTTCTTGTTCGATCCGATCAAGGATGGGCTTGCTAGCTTTATGAGCATCATTACACAAGGGTTGGCTGCCATACCTCCTGTCATTTTCATTTTACTAGTCGCTATATTGGCCTTTTTCATGACAGGGAAGAAATTCGGTTTAGCGGTATTCAGCATAATCGGGTTACTATTTATCTGGAACCAAGGACTTTGGGATCATTTGATCGAGACATTCACACTCGTGCTGATAGCGAGCATCATTTGTATCATTATCGGTATCCCGATTGGTATCTTGATGGCGAAAAGCAAAGTTGCTGAAACGATCATTACCCCAATTCTAGACTTTATGCAAACGATGCCTGCATTCGTTTATTTGATTCCGGCGGTTGCCTTCTTCAGTATCGGTGTGGTTCCAGGTATCTTTGCATCCCTTATATTTGCTACACCGCCAACAGTCCGCTTTACGAATCTTGGTATTCGTCAAGTATCTGATGAGTTGGTGGAAGCAGCTGATGCATTTGGATCGACAGGACCGCAGAAGCTCTTCAAAGTGGAATTGCCAATGGCGAAATACACAATCATGGCTGGTGTCAATCAAACCGTCATGCTGGCTCTGTCAATGGTCGTCATTGCATCCATGATTGGTGCGCCTGGTCTTGGCCGTGAAGTATTGGCTTCCTTGCAGCGTGCACAAGTTGGCCCAGGTTTCGTTGCCGGGCTCTGTATCTTTGTACTGGCCATCATTATTGACCGTTTTACACAAAACATTTACAAAGATAAGTCCAAGTAATTGATAAAGCCTGTAACAGGCTTTCCGTATCATGCGGAAAAGGAGAGTTTGTTTGCATGAAAAAATGGAAAACAGTGGGTATGACTGCGGGTCTGGTATTGTCACTTGTTGCAGCAGGCTGCAGCAATGACAGTTCCAGCTCAGACAGTGTAAGTGAACAAGTGGATTACACGGTAACAGGTATCGAAGCAGGTGCCGGTGTCATGAAAGCGACGGAAAAAGCTTTTCAAGACTATCAGCTTGATGGCTGGTCAATCACGCCGTCCTCAAGCGGTGTAATGGCGATTGCTTTGGAAGATGCCATCGAGGACAAAGAGCCGATCGTCATCACAGGCTGGACCCCGCATTGGATGTTTGCCAAGTATGATCTTAAATATCTGGATGATCCGAAAAAATCATATGGCGAAGCTGAATCCCTTCATACGCTCACTCGCGAAGGTTTCGCAGATGATGTTCCTGGTGCGAATAAAGTCCTTGATCAGTTTAACTGGCAAGTAGAAGACATGGAGAAAGTCATGCTCGAAATTAATAAGGGCGCTGAACCAGCTGAAGCAGCCCGCACGTGGGTCGATGAGCACGCAGATCAAGTTGCTGAATGGACAAATGGTGCCCAAAAGGGTAATGGACAGGAAGTCAGTCTCGTTTACGTGGAATGGGATTCGGAAGTGGCGTCTACAAATGTCTTGAAAGTCGTTCTAGATGATCTTGGTTATAAAACCGAAATCACCCCGCTTGATAATGCCATCATGTGGCAAGCTGTCGCGCAAGGAGAAGCAGATGCAACAGCATCAGCATGGCTGCCGACGACACACGGGGATCTATATGAGCGATACAAGGATCAAGTTGTCGATTTGGGAGCAAGCCTGGAAGGTGCTAGGACAGGTATGGTCGTACCTAGTTATGTAGATGCAGATTCCATCGAAGATTTGGAGCCTAAAGGCTAATAGGAAAACCTCTTCCTGGGGGAAGGGGTTTTTTCTTTTGGATTAATTCTGCTGAATGAATGAAAAGTGCTGTCCGAGAGGAAAAGGAACGAATCAAAACCGCTATCAACTCTAGCTGATAGCGGTTATTTTTTTGAGTATGGCAGCTGCTTCTTCGTGAATCTGCAGACTGCTGGATAATTTCTCCTCCATGGGCTGCCATTCTGGATCATCTTCCGAGATGGCTTGTTTTAATTGCTCCATTGCCTCGATTTGCCGGATTGTCTGCGAATGCCATTGTTTAACTTGGAGCGCCATCAGCTTTTTATATACGGAGCTGACATTCGTATAGAAATCCTTTCTTGATCCTTTTACCCATACACGATCAACAAGTTCCAGATGGGATAGATTACGGATAGCTATATTGACAGCAGTTTTGCTTTTTCCAATCGATTTTGCCATTTGATCCAGGGTGAGTGAATGCTTTTCTACATATAGCACGGCGAGAAGCCGAGCTTCTGTTGCGGACAAACGGAACATCTCACCTGTCCTCGTCAGTTCCGCTATAAGCGCTTCGTATGATGACATCCTTTCATTCACTATATTTTCGACCTCCCCTTATCTATGCTTCTGTTTCAAGCTTACATGAAACGAAGGGGTAAAGGAACTTCGGTATAGTACAGTATTCGAGAGCATTTAGAAGGAAATAGGAGGAAAAGAGGCGTTATGTCGTGTACAGTATATTCTGTACAAACTTTATGTACAGAAACAACATTTTATGAGGTTTGTGTTGTATGAACTTTTTGTTTAACATGAATTGAGTCGAACCATTGTTACGGGAAGTTATCCTGAAGATGACAATAATGTTACAGAAAAAGAGGTGAATGCTGTGCCAATTATAAAAGTGGAAAATCTCTCCAAAGTGTTTGGTAAGAATACGAAAGCTGCGCTGGAATTAGCGGAAGCTGGTAAAACGAAGGAAGAGATTCTGAAAGAAACAGGAAGCACAGTTGGTGTCAATCGTGCATCGTTTGAAGTAGAACCAGGTGAGATATTCGTTATCATGGGTCTCTCAGGAAGTGGTAAATCCACATTGGTACGTCTGATCAACCGCTTGATCGAACCAACGACTGGCGATGTTTACATCGATGGAGAAAACTTGGCAAAGATGGATAAGAAGGAGCTTCGCCGAGTACGCAGGGAAAAACTGAGTATGGTTTTCCAGCGATTCGGGCTGTTCCCGAACAGGACGATTCTGCAAAACGCGGAATATGGACTGGAAGTACAAGGAATCAGCAAAGAGGAAAGAACGAAGAAAGCAACGAAATCGTTGGAACTTGTTGGTTTGGGCAGTTATTTAGATCAATATCCAGGGCAATTGTCTGGTGGTATGCAGCAGCGTGTCGGTTTGGCAAGGGCTCTTGCAAACGATCCGGAAGTCATGCTCATGGATGAAGCTTTTTCAGCACTCGATCCGCTTATCCGGAAAGATATGCAGGATGAATTGTTGGACCTACAGGAAACGATGAAGAAAACAATCTTGTTCATCACCCATGATTTGGACGAAGCATTGCGAATCGGTGACCGTATCGCTTTGATGAAAGACGGGAATATCGTTCAAATCGGTACGCCTGAGGAAATCCTCATGAATCCGGCCAATAGTTATGTCGAGAAATTCGTTGAGGATGTCGATCGAGCAAAAGTACTTACTGCTCAGCAGATTATGAAACGACCGGAAACAATCAACATAGATAAGCACGGTCCTCGTGTGGCATTGGAACGTATGCGGGAAGCGGGTCTGTCCAGTATCCTGGTTGTAGACAGCAAACGTGTACTCCAAGGTATCGTAACGGCAGATGAAGCGAATGAAGCTCGAAAAAATGAAGTGAAGAATCTATCGGAAATCATACAGCGTGATGTACCGACAGTGGAAAAAGATACACCGCTCCATGACTTGTTCGCTGTCATCCATGATTCGCCGGTTCCGTTGGCAGTTACAGAAAACGGAAAACTATTGGGGATTATCGTCAGAGGTGCGGTTATTGGTGCACTTGCTGGTGAGGGTGAGGTGAACGAACATGCTTAATTTCATGGAAAACATAGAAGCACTGCCAGTCGCAGATTGGACATCTAATTTCGTCGATATGCTGACAGATACATTCGCGTTCTTATTCGATCCGATCAAGGATGGTTTAGGTGATTTGATGGACTTGATTACATCAGGTCTTGATGCTATTCCTCCTGTCATTTTTATTTTGCTGGTTGCTATATTAGCTTTCTTCATGACAGGCAAGAAATTCGGTTTGGCAGTATTCAGTATTATTGGTTTACTGTTCATTTGGAACCAAGGTTTATGGGACCAGCTGATTGATACGTTCACACTGGTGCTGACTTCCAGTATTTTGTGTATTATCATCGGTGTCCCTATCGGTATTCTGATGTCCAAAAGTAAAATTGCACAATCCATCATCACGCCCATTCTTGATTTTATGCAGACGATGCCTGCCTTCGTTTATTTGATTCCGGCAGTTGCTTTCTTCAGTATCGGCGTGGTGCCAGGTATTTTCGCATCATTGATTTTTGCGACACCGCCTACTGTACGTTTTACGAATCTGGGTATCCGCCAAGTTTCTGAGGAACTGGTGGAAGCGGCAGATGCCTTCGGTTCTACTGGAGCACAAAAGCTATTCAAAGTGGAGTTGCCAATGGCGAAGTACACTATAATGGCAGGTATTAACCAAACAGTCATGCTCGCGCTTTCCATGGTCGTCATTGCATCCATGATCGGTGCGCCTGGTCTTGGCCGTGAAGTATTGTCTTCCTTGCAGCGAGCACAGGTCGGCCCTGGTTTCGTTGCTGGTCTCAGCATTGTAGTACTTGCAATCATCATTGACCGTTTTACCCAAAATATTTACAAAGATAAATCCAAGTAAATGAATGCAGCCTGAAATAGGCGCTTTCAATAAATAGAAGGGGAGTTCGATTACATGAAAAAGTGGAAAACATTAGGTGTGGCAGCTGGCCTGGCAATGACATTGGTAGCAGCAGGGTGCGGGAATGACAGCTCCAGCTCTGACAGCTTCAGTGAGCAAGTGGATTACAAGATTACTGGTATCGAAGCTGGTGCTGGTGTCATGAGCGCCGCCGAAAAGGCAATTGAAGATTATGATCAGCTGAACGGCTGGACATTGCAACCGTCTTCCAGCGGTGCAATGGCGACAACTCTAGGTGAAGCGATCAAAGACGAAGAGCCAATCATCATCACAGGCTGGACACCTCATTGGATGTTCAGTAAATATGATCTGAAGTATCTGGAAGATCCAAAAGGTTCATTTGGAGAAGAAGAAACGATTAATACCATGACTCGCCAAGGGTTTGCTGACGATGTACCGGGTGCTAATAAAGTACTTGATCAATTCAACTGGACTACAGACGATATGGGAGAAGTCATGTTGGAAGTAAGTGAAGGTGCAGACCCAGCCGAAGCTGCACGCAACTGGGTGGACAGCCACGAGGATCAAGTAGCTGAGTGGACGAAAGGTGCCGAGGAAGGTAACGGTCAGGAAGTCAGCCTGACTTATGTCGAGTGGGATTCCGAAGTTGCTTCTACGAATGTTGTGAAAGTTGTACTCGATGACTTGGGATACAATACAAAGATTACACCACTTGATAACGCAGTTATGTGGCAGTCAGTTGCCAATGGGGAAGCAGATGCCATGGTAGCAGCTTGGCTGCCGACGACACACGGTGATTTGTATGAAGAATATAAAGATCAATTAGTCGACTTAGGACCAAACTTGGAAGGTGCGAAAACTGGTCTGGTTGTACCTAGTTATGTAGATGCTGATTCCATTGAGGATTTGGAAGCGAAATAATGGTTGTCACAAAGAGCCTCTTCTTAAAAAAGAGGCTCTTTTGATTTGCAGTCAATGAAAAAATGCTCTCCATAAAGGAGAGCATTTTTTCATTCGTTACTGTTTTTCTGATTCGCTTTTTCTTCCAGGTCTTTCAAGCTTTTCTCGATTTGAGCCAAGCTTTTTTGGATGTTTTTCTGATGTGGTTCAACCGTGCGTTTCCAGCTGTCGATGGAAGTTTTGACATCAGCTGATAATTCTTTGAACATAGCAGCGCCTTCTTTGGAAGTTCTGGCGATTTGTTCTTTCAGCTGTGTTCCTTCATTTTTCAAATTGTTGAACGTTACCTTCCATTCATCACTGCGCTGTTTTGCGTCTGCGCGCAGTTCTTTGCCGGAAGATGGTGCTGTCAGCAAAGTGATTGCAGCACTGACTGTACTGCCTACGAGTATACCTAAAGCGATTGATTTGCCACTAGCCATCATCATCACTCCTTCCTACTTCATTATACTATTTTCTCTTCTTATGTAGCAGTGAAACCTTTGTAGTGAGCTTATTTGATTTTTCTGCTGATTGCTTCCGCCAATTCACCAAGATGTTCGCTGGCAACATTATCATGCTGGTCGAAAGTGGCGTGGAAGCCATCATCTTTTCCATACCTAGGTATCAGATGCACATGCAGATGGAAAACCGTCTGTCCTGCGGCAGCTTCTGTGTTGCTCAAGACGTTCAGTCCAGCCGGCTGAAAAGCTTCTTTGATCGCATTCGCAATCTGTGGCACACGTGCAAATACTTCCTGTGCCACTTCAGGCGGTGTTTCGTATATATTCTTCGTATGGGTTTTCGGGATGATGAGGGTATGTCCCTTTGTCACCTGGCCGATATCCATAAAAGCTAGTACTTGGTCATCTTCATAAACTTTTGCTGAAGGCAGTTCACCAGCGGCGATTTTACAGAAGATACAATCCTTTTCGTGCATACGATCACTCCTTTGACATGTATACATATTGTATAAAGGAATGGACATGCTTGTAAAGTATGTCGAATAAAATAGGCAGACATCCCGTAACGGCCGGAATGTTGGAATTCTTCGCGTTTTGGGAGTGTCTGCCTCAGAAGCAAGGTTGCCAAGAGTAAAACCATTTCGAACTGTACAGCGGCTTACGGAGTTTGCGCCAGTACACTTTCAGCTTGCTTACAGTTGTAAATCAGCTTACTTTCGGACGTAGCGGTTTGTATCTCCTACCAACACCTCATTTTCAAATGAATGGGTCCTGCTTTCGGAAACCTCTTGGCAACTTCTTTGCTTCGAAATTAGTATGTGCAGGTTGTATAAGGTTATAACCGTTTTATTTTGGCAAATCCGCCGTGCTTTGGTAAACTTTTAGCAAGAGTGCCTTAGAAAGGGGAAAAGGTAATGCAGCCTTTATTACATATAGATTCACTCACAGGTGGATATACACATAAAAATATCCTGCATGATGTATCATTCCAAGTCGGTGCTGGGGAAATCGTCGG
Source organism: Terribacillus jepli (assembly GCF_047228925.1). NCBI lineage: Bacteria > Bacillati > Bacillota > Bacilli > Caryophanales > Bacillaceae > Terribacillus > Terribacillus jepli. Next base: position 163,246 of record NZ_JBFEGH010000003.1, read on the forward strand.
GCTCATTGGCCTGAACGGAGCTGGTAAGAGTACGACAATCAAGCATATCATCGGACTCATGCAGCCCAAGGGCGGCAGTATCCAGATTAATGGCAGCACGTTTGCTGCTTCACCTGAGACGTATCGGAGCAATTTTTCGTACATACCGGAAATGCCGGTGCTATATGATGAACTGACGTTATACGATCATTTACGGTTAACGGCTCAAGCTTATGATTTGTCGAAGGAGGAATTTGATAAGCGGCTGCCACCTTTGCTGAAGGAATTCCGACTTGAAAAGAAACTGAAGATGTTCCCTGTCCATTTTTCAAAGGGGATGCGCCAAAAAGTGATGATTATGTGTTCATTCCTGGTGGAACCAGACCTATATATCGTGGATGAACCATTCGTAGGGCTAGATCCACTTGGTATTCAGTCCTATTTGCAGCTGATGAATCAAGCCAAGGAGAATGGAGCTGGCGTACTGATGTCCACGCATATCCTCGCTACTGCCGAACGTTTTTGTGATCGCATCATCATCTTACATGACGGAAAGCTGCGGGCGGCTGGTACGATGGAAGAGTTGCGCAATGAATTCGACATGCGAGATGCTACACTGGATGATTTGTATGTTCAGTTGACGAAGGAAGAAGACAGCCATGTTTAATGCGGAAGCATTTTTCAAGCAGCGGCTTTCCGAGCATATGAAGGAAATGAACCGCTATCTGCGTTATATATTCAATCAGCATCTTATGATAGCCATGCTGTTTTTGATTTCGGGGCTTGCCTATTATTATCAGCAGTGGCTTGAGACATTATCACCGGGTTTTCCTGCACCGTTTTTAATCGGTGTCGTATTTGGTCTTTTGGCAAGCTACAGCCCAGTCCGGACTTTATTGAAAGAAGCGGATATCGTGTTCCTGCTTCCGCTTGAGCCAAAGCTGCATCGTTATTTCAAGTTGACGATCGGTTATAGCTTCTTTACACAGCTTTACTTGCTGGTCTTGGCTGCAGCGGCACTTGCACCTTTGTTTTTCGCAGCGGGACTTGGGGAGGACTTTATTTCCTACTTGCTTGTCTTTTTCGTCTTGCTTGTATTTAAGCTGTGGAATCTTCACATGAATTGGTGGATGCTGAAGATTCGGAATGTCAATATAAGAAGAGGCGAGCAGACTCTGCGTGTAGTTTTGAATATCGGATGTTTTTGGTTCTTTTTACGCGGTGATCTGGTGGCTGCGGCAGTTTTGACAGTTTTATTTGTTGTGCTGCTTATTACAGACTTCAGCATCAGCAGAAAACAAGGGGGACTTGCATGGGACTTACTGATTGAAAAGGATCAGGCGCGAATGCAGGCGTTTTACCGGATTGCGAACCAATTTGCCGATGTACCGCATTTGAAGACGAAAGTCCATAATCGGCAATCTGTTGTCAATCTGTTTACTCGACGTGTTCCTTTCGAGCAGAAACATACATATGATTATCTGTTCCGAGTTACCTTTGTCAGAGGGGGGGACTATTTCGGGCTCTTTTTACGGTTGACGGTCCTGGCTGGAGTCATCATCTACTTTATTCCCAATCTTTGGGTCCAGCTGGCATTTGCTTTGTTGTTCCTTTATTTGACCGGTTTCCAACTGATCGGTTTATGGAAGCATCATCGAACCATAGCTTGGATGGATCTTTATCCGGTTCCAGACGACAGCCGGAAACATGCTTTGTTAGCTCTCCTGCAGCAATTGGCCATCATACAGGCGGTATTGCTGAGCCTGGTGTTCCTGCTCCGAGCCGATGTACTAGGTTTTGGATTGGCACTCGTTGCCGGACTGGTCTTCGGAGTTGGATTCGTCCGCATGTATGTGCCAAAACGGTTGAAATAGGAAGGAGTCAGATGGTGGAAGATTATTATAAGGAAAGAAAACTGAAGGAAGCCATGTTCTATTATCATTCGCTGCAAAGGCGCGGTGGCAGGTTCCAGCGGTTTTCCAAAGGTGCCCAGGATACGATCACCGATAAGATTCCAGCAGCAGTGCACAGCGCAATCACGACAGCAATCCGCCAGATGATCGAGCTGAGCCTGACGTCTTCCAATTATATTTATCCAATTCAAGTCGAAAAGAACTGGAGTTTCGAACAAAGGGAAAAAGAAGTCCGGAAAGTGATCAATCGTTATAAAACGACAGCAAGGTTGGAAGGAGCCGGCACCGGGGCTGGAGGCATCCTGTTGGGAATGGTTGATTTCCCGCTACTGCTCAGCATCAAGATGAAATGTCTATTCGATATTGGCAGGATTTATGGCTTCGATGTGACAGCATTCAGTGAAAGAGTATTTCTCCTGCAAATATTCAGTGCCACGTTCTCAAGTGGTGAAACAAGGGTAAAGCTTTGGGAAGCTATCCGTCATTGGAATGAAGTGTCCGGTGCAATCGAGGACGTCAATTGGCGAGTGCTGCAGCAGGAATATCGGGATCATATCGATTTAATCAAGATGATACAGCTTTTGCCTGGAGTCGGAGCTTTCGTCGGCGCCGTCATCAATGGCAAATTCCTTGAACAATTAGGCACAGCAGCCATGCATGCTTTTCGAATACGCATGTTAACATAAGAAAGGATCAGCGTGAATGTCACGCTGATCCTTTTTGTTTATTGGTATGCAAGACAAGTGCTAAGCAAGGTTTTGGCAGCGATGACCATCGCTCGTTCGTCGAAATCGAATTTCGGATGGTGATGCGGGTAATAATGATCTTCTTTCTTAGCTCCTGTGAAGAAGAATGCACCTGGCTTGTCGTGCAAATAATAAGAGAAATCCTCGCCAGTCATGGTTGGCAGCACCTTATTGGCTTCTTGCACCTCTGCCACTTCTTTGGAAGCATCCAGAACCAACTGAGCTTCGGCAGGGTGGTTGATGACAGGCGGGTATCCTTTGATATATTCATACGTATAGCTTGCGCCGTTAGCTGTTGTAATACCCTTCAGCACATTTTCTATTTCCATTTTGATCTGTTCCTGTACAGCAGTGTCGAAAGTGCGGACGGTACCGGTCAGCTTGGCGGAGTCGGCAATGACGTTAAAGGCGGCTCCTGCTTCGAATGTACCGACAGTGATGACAGCTGTATGTAGTGGATCCAAGCGGCGGCTGATAATTTGCTGCAGAGCTGTTACCACTTGAGAACCAATCAAGACGGCATCTTTGGTCTGATGCGGTTGGGCACCATGTCCGCCTTTGCCGATGATCTCGATTTCAAAGCGATCTGCTCCGGCCATGAATTCTTTATCCGCCGTCTCGATTGTGCCAAGCGGCGTGTCCGACCATAGATGTGTTCCAAAGACGGCATCTACATCATCCAGGATACCAGTCTCAATGATTGGTTTCGCTCCGCCTGGTGCATATTCTTCTGCGTGCTGGTGAACGAATACCAGTGTACCTGGTAATTGATCCTGCAAGGATTTTGCTGCTTTGGCAATACCCAGCAATGTAGCTGTATGTCCATCGTGACCGCACGCATGCATTACATTTGGTACTGTCGATTTATAAGGGACATCGTTTTCTTCCTGAATCGGCAAAGCATCGAAATCTGCCCGCAGAGCGATTTTTTTACCAGGCTTACCGCCTTTAAGGGTGGCGACTACACCATTTCCTCCCACATTCTTTTCATAGGGGATGCCAAGCTCCTCGTATGTATTCGCAATATAGGCAGCTGTCTTTTCTTCTTTAAAGGATAGTTCCGGATGCTGATGAAGGTATCTTCTTATGGCAACCATATCCTCATAAAGCTCATCAATTTTGCTGAATAAATCCGCTAGCATGCTGCACCAGCCTCCTTCGTTTGTATGAAATAAGACCAGTATAGCACATTTATTATCAAAAATTATTGATTTATTCAGAAAAAAGGGATGAGAAAACCCATAACCATTTGGTTACGGGTTGTTATATCAGGACAGATGAGAGTCCTTCAAAAGCCGGTTCAGTTCGTCACGGTGATTCGTTTCGTCGGCAATCAGATCTTCCAGCTTGGTGACAAGCTCTGTCATGTTAAGATCCTCAGCCTGCTGTTTGCGTTTCTCATAACGCTCGATTGTATCCTGTTCCGAATCACGTGCTTCCGTCAGCATTTTTGTTACATCTGTGTGATATGGTACTTCTGCCGGAACAGTAGTAGGCGTACCACCCAATGTGACGATCTTATCTGCCAAATATTTTGCGTGGCCGATTTCATCTGTGATTTCATCCTCGAAGAATGGTTTCAAAAATGCACGGTAAAGACCGGAAACTGCTGAGCTGTATGTGGTATACATGATGGATGCGGCATATTCATTTGCCAAGTCTACGTTCAAGCCATCGATAAGTTCCTGTAATTGGGAGTTCTCCTTGATTTTTCTCACATTGTCTGCCATGTTTATCATCCTTTCTGATTGGCTATCTGTAGAATATATTCCCCACGCATTTGTTTTCTAAACAAATACCGTAGTACAATCAATCAGAGGTGACGAGATGGAGCTTCCACACAAAAAAAGGTATATACTGCTCTTTACGATTTCAATTATCATAGCTGCTGCATTTACGATCGATGTCGCGTTTCATCCAGATCCGCTGCTGGATCAGTGGACAGCGCCGTTTGCTCAATCCTTGCAGGGAACAATTTGGTTCGATGCCTCCCGCTGGATCACAGAGTTTGGTTCCAGTACTGTTTTAACTATCCTTGCTTTGTTATTCGGTCTATTCTTAGCTTTGAAGAAGAGGGATTTAATCGGAGCAGGTATTGTATTTACCGCTACCGCTTTAGGCTATCAATTCAATTTTCTCATTAAAGGACTTGTGGAAAGGGAACGCCCGGCTATTCTGGCATTAGTTGATGGTGAAGGTTTCAGTTTCCCATCAGGCCATTCGATGATGTCTTTCATCACATATGGCATCATCCTTTATTTCCTGTGGCATTTTCTTAAAAACAGCCAGCGGTATACCGCTGCTTTCCTGGCAGCACTGATCGTCTTGCTGGTTGGTTTCAGCCGGTATGTACTCCGTGTGCATTACTTGACGGATGTGCTCGCTGGGTATGCTTATGGAATGGTGTTTCTGCTGATTTGGATTTTATTATACAAATGGCTGCAGCATAACCTTGGGAGACGGGAAAAAGCTCGATCATATTGAATGGCAAAAGCCTGTCCAACTAAATGGACAGGCTTTTGTCATTCTCCATTGTCGATAAAATAAGTGGTGACATAAGCGGGGCCGGCACTGAATGGCGGCCTTTTCGGCTGTCCAGCATCTTTTTTATGTGCATGCTGGAACGATTCGGATTCCTTCCAATCTTCAAAGTGCTGTTTGTCTTCCCAAGCTGTGAGTACAAGATATGTGTTGCCTGATCTCGGTCTGAGTACTCGGAGTGCCTTAAACCCAGGTGTTTGATCGATTTTGCCTGCTCTGCGTTTGAATACATCCTCAAATATCGGACGCCCTTCGTCTGTGACGGGGATGTTGTTGATCGCGATATACCCTTCATCGGGGATGTCTCCAGTACCTGTTACAAGCTCATATGTACGCGGTGTAGTGAATTTTGCAGCGTTTGGTTCCTCGGTATAGGCAAGAGCACCCTCGGCGCCTTCGAACACCCAAATCTTGGCTTGTTCTTTTTCCTTCAGCTGGCGAAGAAATTCAGTCGTACCATTGGTGAAGTGTACAATCATTTGTATTCAACCTCCTGGCAGTATGTTAGAGTCAGTGTAGCAAGTTCACAATGCGTAATGCAAGCTGGGACCCCATTCGATAGGAAAGATGGGTAAATGGCATTTTTTGTCGTATAATAAAGGTTATAGATTGATCATGGGGATACGTAAGAGGTGAAAGGAACGTTATGAAACGATCAGAACTTAAGCAGCATAAACGGATGCGACGGAAGACTTTATATCTTCTTGGAGCTGGTATCATATTGGCGGGCATTACTGCTGCCTATATCCTGTTATTTTTCGGGGGAAGACTCGTTATTGATAAAGACGATCTGACGTTGAAGGCTGCTTCGACAGTCGAGAATCAGGATGGGGAAGTGATTGCGGAATTCTATGAAGAAAACCGGGAGCCTGTCAAATTCGATGAGATTTCCGAACATGTGAAAAATGCTTTTGTTTCCATAGAAGATGCCAGGTTCTACAAGCATCATGGTATCGATCTCCGTGCGACGGCCAGAGCCTTATACCGCGATATCATAGCGATGAGCAAGGTGGAAGGCGGAAGTACGATCACACAGCAGACAGCGAAGAACCTCTTCTTCAAAAATGATAAGACCTTCACTCGTAAGGCAAAAGAAGCTATGGCGGCTATCTACTTGGAGAGACATTACACAAAGAAGCAGATTCTGGAGTATTATCTGAATGAAATCTATTTTGCGCACGGTCTTTATGGGATCGAGTCAGCTGCCAATTATTATTTCAATAAGAGCGCCAGTGACCTGACTCTTTCGGAGAGTGCGATGCTGGCAGCCTTGTCCAAAGCGCCTAATACCTACTCGCCGAATAATAATCCTGATTTAGCGAAGGAAAGACGCAATTTGGTGCTGGATGAGATGGAGGAGCAGGGTTACATCTCAAAGGAAGAAAAAGAAGCTGCCCAAGCGGAGGAACTTGGCGTGACGGAGCCTGAAGAAGAGAAAGAACGGCCTTGGATCGAGAGCTATATTGATTTGGTAGCCGATGAAGCGCAGGAAAAATATGATTTATCTTTGGAAGACTTGCGTACTGGTGGTTACCGGATTGTCGTGAATGTGGATGAAGATATTCAGCGTACTGCCTATAAGACAATGCAGGATGATACGTATTTTGACGGCTCGACTGATGGCATTGAAGGGGCCTTTGTCATGCTCGATCAGAATTCCGGTAAGATTGTCGCAGCTGTCGGAGCACGTGAGTTCCAATACGGCGACATTAACCGTGTGACAGTGCAGAGACAGCCAGGATCGGTCATGAAGCCTCTCGCAGTCTATGGACCAGCGTTGGATACAGGAGATTATAATGCTTACAGTGAGCTGCCCGACGAGAAAAAGACATACGACGATGATTACACGGTCTCCAACCACGATGATCAATATGAAGGCGATATCACGATGTATGAAGCCCTGCAGGAATCCAAAAATACGACGGCTGTTTGGCTGCTTGATCAGATCGGCATCAAAACCAGCAAGTCTTACTTGGAAAAGATGCATATCGATCTGCCGGATAAAGGCCTGTCAATTGCCCTTGGCGGCTTGGAGGAAGGCTTGACACCGCTGCAGATAGCGGAAGGATTCCGGACATTCGCCCATGAAGGGCAGTGGATCGAATCCCAGTCCATCAATGCGATCTATGACAGGACCGGGGAAGCTGCCTTTAAAGCAGAACCGCAAACAGAGGATGTATTTTCCGAACAGACGGCCTGGGATATGACGCGTATGCTGCAAGGAGTCATCACCGGCGGTACCGGAACAGCAGGGACTTATTATGGTGCTCTGGCTGGGAAGACAGGTACGACGCAGCACCCGAAAGTGGATGGTGCAGATAAGGATGCTTGGTTTGCCGGTTACACTCCTGAATATGTCGCGGTAAGCTGGATGGGTTATGACAAAACAACGAAAGAAAACTATCTGGAGAGCGGCAGTTCGATGCCGACGGCACTCACAAAAGCGATTTTACGCCAAGTTTCCCAATACCGGACGATGTCAACAAGCTTTGAAAAACCGGAAAATGCGGAGGATATCGGCGGTCCGGTCGAATTGCCGACAATCACGGATGCATCGATTTCTTATGGTTTCGGGGGTCTGAGAATCGTCAATGCCGACTTGACGTGGACAGCAAGCGATGACAAGCGGATCATCTATCATATTTACAAAGAAACAGACGATGGTGCAGAGAAAATCGGGGAAGTACAAGGTAAGGGATCCTTTACAGTGGATAAAGTCAATCTGCTGAAAGACACTTCCTACTATGTGGTTCCATTCAATCCGCTGACGGATGAAAGCGGGGCGGAATCCAACCATACGGTCCTTTCTGGTTTCGGATTCTGACAAATTTCACGACTCTGACACAAATCATCAAAAAATAGCGTTTTTATGAGTCAAATGGTATGCAAACGCCCATGAAATTTCGTATAGTTGGAAACGGATAACGAGTAGACGAAGGAGAACAATTATGATCAAAAACGATACAATACTGCGTGCATTCCGCGGGGAAGCAACGGATTACACACCAGTATGGTACATGCGTCAAGCAGGAAGATCGCAAAAAGAATACCGCGAGCTTAAAGAGAAGTATTCCTTGTTTGAAATCACGCATCAGCCCGAGCTGGCAGCTTATGTTACAAAGCTGCCAGTCGACCAGTATGATGTCGATGCGGCTATTTTATATAAGGACATTATGACACCACTGCCCGGTATTGGCGTGGATGTCGATATCAAGTCAGGCATCGGTCCGGTGATTGCCAATCCGATCCGCAGCATTCAAGATGTGGAGAAACTTGGCACCTTGAATCCAGAACGGGACATCCCCTACATACTGGATACGATCAAGCTCCTGACAGAAGAACAGCTGGAAGTACCGTTGATCGGTTTTTCCGGTGCGCCGTTTACATTGGCGAGCTACATGGTCGAAGGAGGACCGTCAAAAAACTATCATAAGACGAAAACGCTTATGTATAGTGACCCTGCTGCATGGTTCGCCTTGATGGATAAATTGGCGGAGGTGTCCATCACTTATGCCAAAGCACAAGTGAAGGCAGGTGCGTCTGCCATCCAGATTTTCGATTCCTGGGTAGGGGCTTTGAATGCTGCGGATTACCGTATGTATATTAAACCGACAATGGAGCGCATTATCAGTGAATTGCGCCAAACCAATGTCCCGCTTATCCTATTCGGTGTAGGAGCGAGCCATCTGATATTGGAATGGAACGATCTGCCGGTGGATGTCATAGGTCTTGACTGGAGACTGTCCATCAGGGAAGCAAGAGAGAAGGGCATCACGAAGACACTTCAAGGCAATCTCGACCCAGCATTCCTGACAAGCGATTGGAAGGTGCTGGAGGAGCGGGCGAAAGCGATTCTGGATCAAGGCCGAGAGGCTGGTCCGCATGTATTCAACCTTGGCCATGGCGTGACGCCGGAAATACAGCCAAGTGTGCTGAAGAAGCTGACTACCTTCATCCATTCGTATTCCGCAAAACAAAATTCTATACTTTAACCCGAGGTGTAAGACATGACAAAGAAAAAAGTTGGTTTACTCGTAATGGCGTATGGCACGCCTTATAAAGAAGAGGATATCGAGCGTTACTATACAGACATCCGGCATGGACATAAACCGACACCGGAAATGCTGGAAGATCTGACAAGCCGCTATAAAGCAATCGGCGGTATTTCCCCGCTTGCCCGTATCACGCAGGAACAAGCTGATGCACTTGAAATGGCTTTGAACAAAGCGCAGGATGCTATCGAATTCAAAGCTTATCTTGGCTTGAAGCATATCGAGCCTTCCATTGAAGACGGGGTTGCTGAAATGGCGAAAGATGGCATTACGGAAGCAATATCTATCGTATTGGCGCCTCATTACAGCACATTCAGTGTTAAATCCTACAACGAACGTGCACATAAAGCTGCTGCAGAAGCTGGCAACCTTCAAATCACTTCTGTGGAGAGCTGGTACGATGAACCAGGCTTCATCAAATACTGGTCAGATAATATTTCTGAAATTTTCAGCGGCATGGACGAAGAAGAGCGTTCCAAGGCAGCACTGATTGTATCTGCTCACAGTCTTCCAGAGAAAATCCTTCAGCATGGCGATCCATACCCTGATCAATTGAAGCGTACGGCTGACTTGATTCAGGAGCAGACTGGCATCAAGAATGTGGAGCTTGGCTGGCAGAGTGAAGGAAATACGCCTGATCCGTGGCTTGGGCCGGATGTGCAGGATCTAACTCGTGAGCTATACGAGAAAAAAGGCTACCGTTCATTCGTATATGCTCCAGTTGGCTTCATCGCGGATCACTTGGAAGTACTATACGATAATGACTACGAATGTAAGGTCGTGTGTGACGAATTAGGTGCAAAATACTATCGTCCGGCAATGCCGAATACAGACCAGCAATTCATCGATACATTGGCGAAGGTGGTATTGGATCAGCAGGCACGAGTTGAGCGCCATGGCTGAAAAAAAACAGATAGCGATCGTCGGGGGCGGCATAGCCGGCTTGACGACCGCTTACTACCTGCAGAAGCAGATCCGCGCTTATCGTCTGGATTATGAGGTCAAGCTGTTTGAGGCTTCCAGCCATCTTGGCGGGAAGATCGAGACATTGAAAAAAGATGGGTTCATGATTGAACGTGGTCCGGATTCCTTTTTGGCACGAAAGGAATCAGCATCACGCTTGATTCACGATATCGGCATGGAAAAAGATCTGGTCCGGAATAATACGGGACAATCTTATATCCTGGCGGGCAAGAAGCTGCATAAAATGCCAAAACGAGCTTTCATGGGTGTACCGACAGAATTAAAACCATTCTATCAATCACGCCTGCTCTCTACGAAGGCGAAGGCGCGAATCAGCGTCGAACCGATGCTGCCGAAAGGAAAAGAAGCACAGGACCAATCCATGGGGTTGTTCTTCCGCCGCCGCTTTGGCGATGAGTTGGTAGAGAATGTACTCGAACCGCTGTTATCTGGTGTATATGCCGGGGATATCGATGAATTGAGTCTGATGGCAACCTATCCAAAGTTCTATGAAGTAGAACAGCAATATGGAAGTGTCATCAAAGGACTGCAGGCGACGATGCCAAAGCCGCCGAAACAGAAGAAAGGTGTAAAGCCTCCAGGCGCATTCCTTTCCTTGAAGAACGGGTTGCAATCGTTGGTGGAAGGTTTGGAAGCGAAGCTTGATCCAGACACTGTCCAGTTGGAAACAAGTGTGGATCATATCGAGCGCAAAGCGGAACATTATCACTTGCTGCTTGGCAATGGCGGGGTATTCCGAGCGGATGCCGCGGTGCTTGCATCTCCTTTCTTTGCTGTCCAGCGCATGCTGAGCCAGTATGATTTCATGGAACAGTTGAAAGAAATGAAGGCGACCTCCGTTGCTACGGTAGCAATGACATTCGATGCTTCGGCAATCAAGAAGGATATCGATGGCACAGGCTTCGTCATCTCCCGTAACAGTAAATATCGGATTACGGCTTGTACGTGGACGCATAAAAAGTGGGAAGATACTACTCCCGAGGGCAAAGTCATGCTCCGCTGCTACGTTGGCAGACCCGATGACAGCGGTGTGGTGGACTTATCGGATGAGGAAATCGTCCAAATCGCCTTGAAAGATTTGAACAAGATCATGAAAATAAAAAGCAAGCCGCTGTTTTCCGTTGTCAGTCGCTGGAAAAAAGCGATGCCGCAATACGTTGTCGGTCATCTGAAGCGCGTTGCCGACGTACGCGCCAATATGGCCATCCACCTGCCAGGTGTATTCCTTGCCGGTGGTTCCTATGATGGAATCGGTATTCCAGATTGTATCGACAGCGGTGAACAAGCCGTCCAGAACGTACTTGCTTACTTGCGTGAAAAAAGCTTCTCCTGAGGGAGAAGCTTTTTTATAACTTGTTATTCTTCTTGCTAATCTCGACAGCCTTTGGGGCTTGTCGGAAAGTTGTCAAACATCAACTGGTCTTCCGAATATATCGAACCTGGCATTAATTAATTTCAAAAAAACTTTCGCATCTTCAACGGTTAGCTTATTTTTAGCATTCAACAAATCATCACTCCTGCAAAGATATAAGTCCGCAGGTTCTATTCAGGGTGATGCTCTGTCAGGAACTATGGGAATAGGGCCTGCTTTTTTTCTCATTCCAAGCCTCGATCGCTTGGGAGCGCGTTTTTCCTTTGTTTTTGGGATCTGCGAAAAATTTACGGATGAAACGGTTATACTCGAATTGGGGAGCGATGTCCTTTTTATAAGCAGGATCCTGCTTGCGTGCTTCTTCTTCATGCCACGCTATGATGGCATCTTCATATGTCTTACCGACGTTTTCCCGAAAATAGTTTTGTATGTAAGTTGAAAAATGAAAATGTTCGCCGATTTCCTTTTTGAAAAATTCCCGCACATTCTGGCTGCAGCGATGATTTTCTGTAATGATGGTGGTACGACTGAGCGGTTTGGCAGTCTTTTTTCTTTTGCGTGATTGTTTTTGTTTCGGTTTTTCAACGATACCTTCCCGCAGGAAGCTTTCGATCCTGGCGGTGATTTCCATTTTGGAACCAGAGACAGGCAGTCCGTTTTCGCGGCAGAATTGAACAAGTTCTTCTTTCAGCCAATAATAATCCAAAAAATCATCTGCTTTTGTCATTCGTGTCAATTCCGGTCTCAACGGATATCCCCCCATATGCGTTTTTTTCTGTTTTTGTTATATTATGTCATATAAGCATAAAGTAGACCAGCCCCTAAAGGGGAACTCTTGATAGATGAGGGTTAATATCAAGGGATTTCGGTAATGGTATCAGTAGAAGGAGAGGTGCAGAGAATATGAAATTGACAGTGATAGGATTTTGGGGAGCATACCCTGGCAGGGAGAGTGCCAGCTCTTGTTATTTAGTGGAGAAGGATGGTTATTCCTTGCTTTTGGATTGCGGAAGCGGTGCACTTTCCCGAATGCCAGCTTTCGTTGATCCGAAGGGATTGGATGCAGTTGTCATTAGCCATTATCATCCTGACCATATTGCGGATATCGGGGCAATGCAGCATGTTTGGCAAGTACAGAATAGCTTGAAAGGAACAGAGGAGGTACTGCCGATATATGGTCATGAAGAGGATGAAGCAGGCTTCAAGAACTTGAACCATAAATTCACTGAAGCGATTGCCTATAAGCCGGATGACATTTTGAGCATCGGGCCCTTTGCCATTACTTTCATGAAAACGAAGCATCCCGTACCTTGTTACGGCATGCGGATATCGGATGGTGTATCGGATATCGTCTATACAGCCGACTCCAGTTATTTGGAGGAATGGGTGGAATTCAGCAAAGATGCTGATTTGCTCATTAGCGATTGTAATTTTTATCAGCACCAGGATGGAGAGGCAGCAGGTCATATGAATAGCCTGCAAGTAGGCGGCATTGCACAGAAAGCTGGTGTGAAAAATCTATTCCTCAGTCATCTGCCGCATTTCGGAGAACACCGGCAGCTGCTCGAGGAAGCCAGCAGCGTATACAGCGGACAAGTAAAGTTAGCGTATGAAGGACTGACATGGGAAGGGTGACACCTTCCCATTTTGTCTTGATTGATAATAGACTTATGATTCGGTAGAATATTACTAGCATAAACAATTTTTGACACTGGGGGTCTTTATTTTGCGTTTTATCGATAATGAAGGAATCACAGATCCAAGGATCAACCTTGCGATTGAGGAATATGTGTTGAAAAATTTCGGCAAGGACGATACATACCTGCTTTTTTATATCAATGAACCGTCCATCATCATCGGCCGTAATCAGAATACAATCGAAGAAATCAATACGAAGTACGTGGATGATAATGGTATCAAGGTTGTGCGCCGTCTTTCTGGAGGAGGAGCAGTATATCACGATTTGGGGAACTTGAATTTCAGCTTCATCACACAAGATGACGGCAATAGCTTCCAGGATTTTGCGAAATTCACAAAACCTGTGACAGATGCGTTGAATAAGCTGGGCGTGCCTGCCGAATTGAAAGGGCGCAACGATTTGCTGGTCGGCGAACGAAAAATCTCCGGGAATGCACAATTCTCCACACGCGGGTTGATGTTCAGCCATGGTACGTTGATGTACGATTCGGAAATCGAGCATGTTGTCTCTGCGTTGAAGGTGAAGAAAGAGAAAATCGAATCAAAAGGGATCAAATCCATTCGCAGCCGGGTAGCGAATATCTCTGAGTTCATGGATAATAAAATCCCTATGGACGAATTCAAGGAAATCCTGCTTCGTTATATCTTTGATGTGGAAGATACGAGTGATGTACCACGTTACAAGCTGACTGAAGAGGATTGGAAAGCAATTCACAAAATCAGTGAGGAACGCTATCAAAAATGGGAATGGAACTACGGCAAATCGCCGAGCTTCAATATTCAGCAGACACATAAATTCCCATCAGGCAATGTCGATATCCGCTTGGATGTGAAAAACGGCATCATTGAACAAATCCGGATTTTCGGCGATTATTTCGGTGTCGGCGAAGTCGGTGAGCTCGAGGAAAAACTAAAAGGTGTCCGTTATGAACGCGAGTCCATCCAACAGGCACTGGCGGATGTGAATGTGAGCCATTATCTAGGTAAGATCGACAAAGACGATTTCATTGATCTTATGTATTGATTAGTTAGAGACGACCAGGGGGCCGTCTCTTTTTTTACAGGAGGAATCGGATGAAAAAAGTATTGTTTGCTTATGTCGTCTATCTATTGGCAATCTGGATGTTTTTTCCGTTCGTCTACCCGAATTTAAATCAGGATGTCAGCACATATGCCAGCATCGGACATGCAGTTTATTTTTCCCGGCTGCCGTTATTACCTGTTTTCCTTTTTGCAGTGTGGAAGAACGGCAAGCTGCAGGAAATCGCTGCTTCAACGGAACGGCGGCTGCCTAGATTATTCGCGACAGCAGTATTCATGCTCCTTTTAGTTGGATTGTATGGTCTTGTGCAGCTGCCATTCCGTTTAGCAGGATTTTGGAATGCCCGGCAAGCACAAATCAGCGTCCAGCCGTTTGGAGACTGGGCAGGGGAGTACTTGCTGAGCCTATTTCTCTTTTATTTGGCCGTCACGGTAGTAGTCTTTGTATCACAGCTCTTGATGAAAAGATTCCATAAAAACTGGTGGATCGTGGTGTGGATGTTGCTCGTCCCTAGTGCGATTTTTGTCGTCTATATCCAGCCAATGTGGATTGATCCGCTCTATGAAGACTTCCATGACCTTCCTGCAGGTGAATTGCGAACGGAAATCGAGCAGTTGACCAATGCTGCCGGTATTCCCGATGCGACACTCCTGGAGGTCGATAAAAGCGCCAAGACGATAACATATAATGCATATGTGACCGGTTTGTTCGGCAGTGCGCGGGTCGTGCTGTATGATACGACGATTGATGGTTTGGCAGAAGAAGAGGTGCTGTTCATCGTCGCCCACGAAATCGGTCATTATGTGCTGCACCATGTGTACTGGGGGACAGCTGGTTTTCTTGTACTGGGCTTCCTTCTCCTTTGGGTGACCAAAAGGGTTTCAGATAAGTTTTTAGCCAAAAAGCAAATAAATGCATATCAGCTGCGGGCTGTGCCGCTCTTTCTCTTGATCTTGAGTTTCCTGCAGTTTGCAAGTTCGCCCGTTTCCCTCTATGTATCACGTGAGATGGAGCGTCAGGCGGATGCTTATGCGCTGGAGCATGCACCTGATACGGCGGCAGGCATCCGCATGTTCGAGAATATGCAGGAGGTTTCCAAAAGCGATCCAGATCCTTGGCCGGTTTTTGAATGGCTGCGCTCCACTCACCCCTCCATTCAGGATCGCATTGAAGCAATAGAAGACTATGAAGA
The DNA here is from genome assembly GCF_047228925.1 of Terribacillus jepli. Taxonomy (NCBI): domain Bacteria; kingdom Bacillati; phylum Bacillota; class Bacilli; order Caryophanales; family Bacillaceae; genus Terribacillus; species Terribacillus jepli. Next base: position 178,765 of record NZ_JBFEGH010000003.1, read on the forward strand.
AAACAGGTAGAGACTTTATATCTCTACCTGTTTTTGTAAGGATTCTATTAAGAAAATAAAATTCACCTGTATTTCTGTCGCGATTTTGCTATTGTAGAGACAACCTTCTTTTCCTGCAATCAGAAAGGATTGTTTAGATGCAGCAAATAGAACAAAGCCCGACTGTGGCTGAACTTACTCCACTTACAATGGCAATACTGCCGAAGCTCCTCGAAAACGGGCAGCCGGGCTGCGAGGTGCTCGAGACAGAAAACAGCTTCACTTTCCGCACCTCCCCAAGCAAATTCATCGATTTGGCCTGCAAATTCTATGGAAGCAGCTTGAAAGGCAGACAGGCTGGGGTGAAAGACATCTGCGGCATTTCTTTTAAAGTGGCAAAAAACCTTGTGGTAGTAGGGTTTTAGAGGTTACTTACAAATTTGTGACCATAAATTGACCATAATCACACAGAAAATGGTCAATTTCGGACGCTTTTCATAAGATCAGAAAACTTTTCAGCCGATTTATTTCTGGCTGATTTTGTTGTATGCAAATAAACACTTGTGGTTATTTCGTCATCTTTGTGACCAAGTCGTTCCTGTATCTCTGGAAGACTAACTCCAGCTTCTGCAAGAAGAGAAGTATGTGTGTGACGTAAGGAGTGTGGTTTGATTCCTTTATCCATTCCAGCTAACTTTAATAAGCGACCCATTCGCCACAGCATGTTTTGAGTTAGTCGAGGGTAACCTTTGTAGTCGTTAGCATTTGCAAATACAAATCCTTCATCGCGATATTCGTTACGATATTTCATCTTAAGGACATTTTGCTGTCGGCGATACTCTAAGAGCATATCAATAATAAATTCATCTACTTCTATAGTACGTATGGAACTTTTAGTCTTAGGTGTGATAATCTCATAGTTATTAAGGTTATTATCACAATAGAGTGTTTTGGTGATACGTATGGTTTTCTCTTCAAAATCAATGTCAGACCATTTAAGCGCACATACTTCACCGGAGCGCATTCCGGTATACGCTTGGAAGGTATTAATTTCATAATCGCTTTCCAAACCGTGTTCTTTGGCTGTCTTTAAGTAGACGGCCAATTCTTCTTTTTCTAAGTAATTTACACTTTCGGCCTTTGATTCCAAATCCTCTACAGTAAACTTTTCCTTTGGAAGCGTTACGTTTTCGGTAGGATCCTCATTAATAATCTTCATCTGCTTCGCTTTCTTGAAAATCATTCTGCAGACTGCATGCCTTTGCGATACGCTGTTCTTTTTGTATCCAGCATCATTCAGCTCATTAATGAACATCTGATAGTTTCGTCTGGTGATGTCTTTAATCTTCGCTTTGCCAAAGACTTCGTTAACTTGCTGAAGAATTAATGATCTCGTACGAATAGTACTAGGTTTTACTGACAGCTTGTACGTTTTAAACCATTCCTCAGCGAAATCTTCAAATTTGATGTTAGCCTGGTGCACAAACGTACCCAATCCAAGCTCATATTCAATTTGATTGATTGCAGCCTTAGCCTCTTTTTTTGTCTTAAAGCCCCTGCGTGTTATTTGGCGTTGCTTCCCTGTAGCAGGATTGATTCCAGCGGAAACGGTAATCTTATAGAATTTACCTTTCTTGGTCTCGTATTCGTTCATATACGCCATTTTGATTCACTCCCTTTCTTATCTGAAGAACATACGATATCTCTTTCTAGCATGTTCCTCGCATATATTATACCGTTCGCACATTAAATAGAGTGCTTCTTTTTCTGTCCCGGGCAAGTTATCTCTTATCAACATGTCCGTTGGCGCTAAACAGTGCAGCATAAATAATTCTGCGCGCCACTCCTGGTAATCCTTCATAAACTTTGGAAGGCGGTGCTGGGAGCCTGTATGCGTGCGTATGTGCGCCAATTCATGAAAGAACTCAGCGTGGAGCTGTTGTTCGGTCAGATTCCGGTTTAAAATGACGAACTCCAAGCCATCCAGTCGAAATGCAAGACTGCCTTTGTCGGAACATTGCAGGTCAATATTTAATTTCCGACTAATCTCAAACCTATCAATCTGATGCGGCTCACGGATCTCTAGTTTATGATACAAATCTCTGACGTTCCCCTCGATATTGCTGTGACTATACACGATTTTCATGGTGATAAGATCCCCTCCCCTAAATGCTGGATTATCTGCCAGCTTGTTTTAATTATAGGGAAGAATAGTCAGATAATTCCACGGTAAGACTTGACAATATCCACCATATTCTCCCACAAATAAGAACATATGTTCTTGTTTGTGGTATAAGAAAAGCCCTATAGGGCAATTCTTACTGTTTTAGGTCGACTTCTACTGTAATGTCTTCGCCAACTTTCTCAAAATTTGAGTCTGTAGCACCATCTACTACTAGTTTGACGTGTTTTACGTCAGCTGCTTTAGACTGTTCGAGCATATAATAGTTGATACCTTCTTTTTTAACTTTACCCATGAATTCACCATCAATGTGTTCGCTCATAATCATATCTGGTTCAAGCTGTTCACCAGTATCAGTAACCAATGTAGCTTGAGAAGGGTAGAACGATAGGTTCTCATCACTGGAGCTTTCTACGTTCATATCCACTTGGATATATTCAAGATTATCGGTTTCCATTAAGTCGGCAAGATCGCCTTTCAAAGTAGAGGAAACGCCATTTACTTTAGTGATATTCAACGTCATGGGACCGGATTCGAATGTGCCAACGTCTTCAGCTAAGCTGACGAGCTTGTGATCTCCACCATCATTAGAGACCGTTTCTCCGATAGATGTACCACCTTCAGTAGTAGCTTCTTCTTCGGCAGATTCGGCTTCTTCCTTATTGCTTTCTGCGCTTGCAGTTGTCTCTTCCTCGGAAGTTTTGCCTTCTTCTTCCTTGGAAGTGTTGTCACTTCCACATGCAGCTAAAACAAAGATCAACATGGCAGCAAACATGATGCCTAGAATTTTTTTCAAATTATTGTCCCCCATTTTAATAGATTGTATTAAGACTATTTATGTAAAACAGCTCTGGCTGCTTTCCATCTTACTTTTTATTTCTGTTTCTCCAAAACTCAAACATCTCTTTAAGCATCTCTAATTCTTCTTCGCTGGATTTCGGTAAGTCCTTGTACCATACCTCTAGATCTGGTCGGTTACGGAATGCCTCAAATTCTTCCTCGTGTGTACTTTGAGGATCATCTGATTTTCCCAGTAAATAATCTGTTGTTACTTCGTAGAATTCAGCCAGTTTAACTAAAGTTTCGTAGTCCGGTTGTCTAAATTCACGTTCGTAATTTGATATGTTCTGGTTAGGTATATCTAGTCTCTTAGCTAGTTCTAGTTGAGATAGCTTTCTTTGTTCTCTAAGATATCTCAGTCTTTTACCAATCATCTCGCAATCCTCCTATATTATTCATATTGTATAACGTTCTACAGTATGAAGAAATATTTTAAACAAAAAGTATATTTTTCTGTTGACTTATACGAAACGTATATGTAATATATGGTTATAGGATTTATACGAAACGTATAAAGGAGGTGCGGAAATGACCGTGAATAAAAAAGTTCGTGAGATTAGGTTCTCCAAAGGAATCACTCAAGTACATGTAGCCAAAAAGCTTGGTTTATCAGTATCTACTTACAACAGTTACGAGCTTGGTAGACGTAAAATTAATGTAGAAACTTTAAGAGATATCGCAGCGATTTTGGACGAGCCTATCGAAAATTTTTTTGATCAAGATTTATACGAAACGAAGAAATCTAAACAAGAAGTTAGCTAATAGGAGGATGAATATGAACCTTATCAGCAAAATGTTTGATGGTGAAAAGTTGACAATCATTCCTAATAACGGTGATCCGATTTTTTTGCTTAAAGATGTCTGTTCGATATTGGAACTCGGACAAGTTGCCGGTGTAAAGAGAAGGCTTTCGGATGACGTGATTTCAAATCACCCCATCATTGATTCTCTAGGCAGAACTCAGCAAGCTACTTTTATTAACGAAGACGGACTGTATGACGTGATTCTTGATAGTCGGAAACCAGAAGCTAAGAGATTCCGAAAATATGTAACTAATGAAGTACTACCTTCCATTAGAAAAACTGGTGGTTACGTTCAGGAAAACCGAGCAATAGATTTCGTTGATAACTGGATGCCTGATTTGGATGATGTTTCGAAACAAGCGATTGCCTCGACACTTGAAACAAACAGGAAACTTATGACTGAAAATAAGAAGCTAAATACAGCCATACAAGAACAGCGCCCGAAAGTCGTTTTCGCAGAAGCCTACGAAGTATCTGACGACACAATCACTGTCAAAGAAATGGCTAACCTGCTGAAACAAAAAGGAATCGACACAGGCGAACAGCGCTTGTATCGATGGCTACGAGAACACGGCTACATCTGCAGTAAAGGGAGTTACTACAACTTACCAACACAGCGCGCATTAGATATGGGATTGTTCCAGATCAAAAAGGGAGTAAGAACTGGAACTGGTGGAGCACTCAGACAAACTCGGACAACAAAAGTAACTGGTAAGGGCCAGGTTTACTTTGTAAACAAGTTCATCGGACAAGCTTCAGCAATCTAATCCTCACAAGGGAGAGTGAGAATATGACATTCGAAGAAACACTTAAACAAGCTGTACGAGAAGCAATTGAGCCTTTGCAACTTCAAGTAAGGGAGCTTGAAGCCAAGGTCAATGCTAACGATCTGCCATTGCTGCTGACTGCTAAAGATATGCAACGGATTCTCGGTAAGGGAGCCGGTACCGTGTCACAACTGATGCAGCGTCAGGACTTCAAGGAGGCCTGTGTTGAAAGGGAGTTGGGCACTCCATATGTAGTCACAGAGAAGTTTTTAAAATGGCTTAATCGCAATGATATGCAAGTTGATTTTAGTAACGTTAGGCAGCTTCGCCGTAAAGGGATTGGCTAACAACCTGTACCTATATGGTAACGCGGATTTGTGTAAAACAACATACATCAAAATTTACAAAGGGAGCCAGAAAAATGAAAGGAAAATTCGTTGGACCAGCTATCGAGCATTTACAAGAGAAGGAAGAAATCTATGGAGATTATTTCGCTGAGACCTTGGACATTAGCAAATCGTCAGCATCTGCGATGAAGAACAATAAGCGCACAATGGGCAGAGAAACGGCACAGAAGGCAATACAAGCCTTTGGTGATACTGCCCCAAAGTTCACCATGATGCTTACCCGAGCATTTTCTAATAACCAGACAGCGCCAGTTATGGACGGGTTGGCAGTCGATGTGAACAATCACCTAGCTATGATTATGAGATTGAAGAAAGAAATCACTGATGTAAAAGAAGCTATCAACATCAATGATATGCTGCGTGATCCACAACACGCTACAGACAATGAACGAAACAGCATACTAAATTTCCTTATTGAAGCCAGAGAAATGGATTGGTACTTAGACAACACGATAGCAACTCTTATAGAAGCTTATGGATTCAATAATGATGAAGTGAACGATCGCGTAACAAGAAAAATGAAATCGGAGGGAGCAATACGATGAATTTCACACACATCCAACAAGGAGACTTCTCAGAAAAAGACATGGTAAGAGCACAATCAGAGATTCATTGCTTTGAACACAACCTAGATATCGCTCAAGAACAGATGGAAGCAAAGAATTACACAGAAGCAAAACTAAAGCTAATCGATGCAATCAGGTCACTGGATCAACTTGAAAATTTTCGTTTGAACAAATTCGCTCTGGACAGAGCATTGATGATATTTGGTCAGATGGATCAGCAGCACATGCTAAACGTCATGATAAGGAACGCCAAGGGTCATGAGTGAACGCGGTCATACAATCAAAATCTATGTATTTGCGACTCTGACACTAGCATTCTTGTACATCGGAATCATATATGCATCAAAAGTTATGGAATAAGAAAAGACGCATAACAGCGGTAACTGTTTGCGCCTTATGAAAGTTGTTGTACCTAAATTATAACACGGAGAAAGGCTGGTAGCAATGCAATGGAACGTGTTCATATCTGATGAAGACTATCGGATAGCTGAAAGTAACGGGATAAAACCAAGCACATTGAGAGCGCGCATCCGTGATTATCACTGGGATAAACAAGATGCAATCACCAGGCCGGTAAAGGATTACAAATATACGCCATGGGCACGTTGGAAAGATGTTTGCAGACAGAACGGAATCAGCAGACAGCGATTCAGACAAAGGATATCAGAACAAGGATGGAGTGAGGAAAAAGCAGCCACAACTCCGATCCAAGATACGATGGCTTCTCTTGTGGCAGCAAGGGCTAAGAAGCAGATTATCACAGATGAAGTATTGCAGATCATGCTCCAGAACGGCCTTTGTAAAGAAACAGTACACAGTCGGTTGAGATATGGGTGGAGCTTAGAAAAGGCAATTACAACTCCTGTAAATATGGTCGGTAAGGCTGCAAGAAAAATGAAAAAGTCCGTGTGACGGGATGGAGGAAGTTATGGACTATCAAAAATTAAGCGAACCAAAGCTAATTGAATTAGACAGCGTATTCGGTTTCGTTATTGCAACGGAAATAAGCCTAGATATCGCTATAGGGATGATTTCTTTCAGAGGTAAGAGTTACGAATATGATGATGGCAATTTACAAGAATCAGAGATTAAAGAAATTAATTACAGCATTAAATTGGAGTCTTATTTTGAACTTGACGAGAAGGGAAATGTTATCGACTAAAAGGAATGACCATCCGGTCTTCCTCAGTGAGCATATCTAATGTGCTTACTGAGGGATATCTGATCCCAATACATTTTAGGAGGAATTTAGTTATGGAAGCACCTAAAAAGAATTTTGTATTTGTTCAAAAGGACACTGGAAAATTTGATTTGCTACACCCAGAGGATGAATCAGCTGCATTTAGATTCATGTTCCCGGATGAAAAGCAGTCACTTGAAGTAAGGGAGTTAGGATTACGTACTTTCTTCAATATCCCTTGCGAAAAAGACTATACCAGCGAGAGTGACACTCCGATCGAAACACTTGAGGAAATCATTGATGTTCACCGCGGTTATTTGTACTCCGGTTCATTAAAGGATGCAGAAAAGCTTCTGGAATACTTGCAATCCATCGAAGAGGAACAAGAGGGGATGCGTCATCAATACAACGTTGATTATGCAGAATACATGGTCGAAACCTGGACTGCTCAGCTTAATTCATTAAAAGCACAGACTGTCTGAGAGGAGGACAAACATGAATCATCCACTAATCGAGCGCACACTGCGGACAGGCTACCCGTTCCCGATTCATTCAGATATACATGGCTATGACTACTGGGGCAAAGAAATCGTTCGCGGTGAGGATGTAGTCGAGATTGATGGAGACTTGGTGCTGCAGGATGACTTACAGAAGTATCTGAGTGAAGTGTGCCACGCCAAATTTTATACAGCGGAATAGGAGGGGTGAAAATGAACGATACAAGAACGAAGCTGTTCCAAGGCTACTTTAAAGAAGCTGGAAAGTTTGTAGAAGTGGATGAAGAAATCAATGCGTTTCTGGAAGAGACACCATTTATAGAAGTAGTAGATATCAAGTATTCGCGGTGCTCTCATCTTGAAGATTTACACACATCAGCATTACTAATTTACAGATTCGCGAAAATCGGAAAACCATTCGGAGCACAAACAAAAAATCACCCATAAGGTGGAATAAATACAGCGGAATAGGAGAGTGGATGGTCTTGGGAAAGCAAATATATTTAACGGATTTGCAACTTAAACTGATTACAAGATTGCTTGATAACTGCGTTGACGGTGCAGACCATCCTGAAGAGGAACAAAAAGCATTTGGTGACTTAAGCCACAAAGTTCATAAAGCAATTGAATCCACTAAAAACAAAAAAACCACCCATAAGGTGGCGGTCGATCAGTTATAAAGATTCGCACCTTTAGAATAGCTGATTGGCCGGCAAATATCAAGGGAGTGATAAGGTGAGCGATCCGTTGTTCTATATCGACAATTACTTTGTGAACATGAAGCGTGTTCGTGACAACAAACCGGACCTTAGCAGCAGTGAACAAGCTGATTTAGCTTATGCAGTAACGTGTGAGGTTATCGGAATATTCGGCACCATACAGGACTTGCAGCAGATAACCAAGATTCACACGGATTATAAATTAATGCAATTCGAAAAGGAGAGAGGTAATGAGTTTATATCAGCTAGCTGACAACTATGCGACTATCCAGCGAATGATTGAAGAAGGCGCTGATCCAGAAGCATTGGCTGACACACTGGAATCCATTGATGAAGCGCTAGAAGACAAGGTAGAGAACATCTACTACGTTCTTCGGAATATCGAGGGAGACATCAACGCAATAAAGGCTGAAGAACACAGACTAGCCGAGAAACGTCGTGCTGCAGAGAAGAATCAACAATCACTCAAAGATTATCTGAAACAGTCTATGGAACGTACAGGAAAAACAAAGATCAAACGGCCGACATTCACTGTAGGAATCCAAAAGAATCCTCCGAGTGTCGATATCGAGAATCCTGAATTGGTTCCAAAACACTTCTTCATAGCACAAGATCCTAAGCTCGATAAGAAAGCCATTATCGCTCAGATAAAAGCCGGAGAAGAAGTGCCGGGAGCAGTCATCAAACAAACTGAATCCATTCGGATTAGATAGGAGAGACATATATGCAGTTAACCATGGCAAGACGCGAAAAGATGAAAGCTGCTGTTGCCTTTATCGGTGGCAGTGGTAGTGGCAAAACACTCAGCATGATCATTACAGCTTACGGAATGATGAAAGAAGCTTATCCAGAACTGTCCGACGAAGAGATATTCAAAAAAATCGGTGTAGTGGATACGGAGCATAAGCGGGCCCAGATATATGCCGGAATGGAACGTGCAGGAGTGAAGATTCAAAGCTTCCAACACATTGACTTCCAAGCTCCGTACTCTACTGAGCGTTACGACCAAGCCATACAGATGCTTAAGAACGCAGGGTGTGAAGTTATTATCATCGATTCCATTTCACACGCCTGGGAGGGTGCTGGTGGGCTTCTCGACAAGAAGGAAGAGTTCGGTGGCACATTCCAAGCATGGAACAAGGTCAAGCCGTTTATGCAGCAGTTTGTTAAGAGCCTAACTGAGAACGATGTACACATCCTGGTATCCATGAGAACCAAGCAGGATTACCAAGTGGAGAAATCAGACACAGGCAAGATAGAAATCAAAAAGATCGGTCTTAAACCAATTCAGAAGGACGACTTGGAATATGAGTTCATGATTGTATTCCAACTTGATCAAGACCACAACGCCAGAGCTACAAAGGACAACTCAGGGATGTTTGAAAACAACGTTGCACCAATTACATCAGAAGCAGGCGAAAAGCTGTTCAGATGGCTCGAACAGGGCGTAGACGTAAGGGCAGAAGAAGAGGAACGTCGTCAGAAGTTTATCGGAGCAATAAAACAGATGGCAGAGGAAGACGAAGCAGCTGGTAGGGAGCTCGAGCAGCTTGTCTTCAAAGCGAAACAGCCTGTTGATGAATGGAAACTAGAGCTTCTGAAAAAAGGTTACAAGCTAGTCGAAACAGCGAAAAATCAAAACCAACAATCAGCCTAATAGGGGGAATTTTAAATGTTCAAAATCGATCATAACAACGTAGGTAGCGAGCCAATTAAACCAGGTGAATACGAAGTAGTCCCAGTCACTTATGACAAAAAATGGTCCACTAACGGCAATGAAAGAATCATTTTCAATTATGAAATCCGTTCCGATGTAGATCAGCCTTCACAAGGACAGGAAATTCGCTTTGATAACTTTACTATCGTTGAAAACGCTCAGTGGAGAGTTAACTCTGCTTCTAAAGCAGCAATGATTCCAGATGGTACTCCATTCAACTCTGCAGAGGAGTGGGCTCAAGCTATGATTGGCCGTCCATTGCGCGTAGTGGTCGGAGAGCGTGAGCATAACGGCAAGAAATACCCAGAGGTAAAGGCGTTCAAACAACCGCAAGCGAGTGGACTGCCTTCATTCAGTAATAACAACAATCAGCAGCAGAACAATAACCAAAGCAATCAGGATCCATTTAAAAATAATGGCGGTCCAATTGATATCAGTGACGACGATCTTCCATTCTGATGCAGATTAAGAGCTCGATACCTCATATATACCTGGACCTTTCAAAAGCCAACAAGGATCGCGGAGCGCTTTTCAGAGCATATGTAAATGGTTACTTTGCTCGCTCCTATCCTGGCTGGGAGGTGGTGCGGATTGAGGGTATGACAGCAGTTCTTGAGAGGAGGGCATCATGAGTTCTGCAATCGAAACGATTAAGCAGATAGAGAAAACGCATGAGGATGATTACAACACTCTTTCGGACAAAGCTAAAAAAGCATTATATCGGCATTGCACCCTGCACGAAATGAAAATGATTGATTACATGAGCAAAATTGATTCTCCAATAGAACAATTGCTCGCTGTGGAACTGCAGCTTTACCAATCTCTTTATTCTGATTGGTTTAAGCGATATGACGAGTACGCGAACATCGATGAAATTGCTACTCAAAGAGAAGTTGTAGTAAAGGACAAGCATTACAGAGTTGATTTTATGGTTCGCTGCTATGCGAAGGACAAGCTTCACTTCTTCGCTATCGAATGTGACGGCCATGAGTTTCACGAAAAGACAAAGGAACAGGTTAGAAAAGATAAACAAAGGGAGCGCGCACTGCTATCAAAAGGGATAAAAGTTATTCGATTCTCTGGTTCAGAGATATGGAATGATGCAGCGGGTTGCGCGAAAGAAGCTTACGAGATCATGGAGCAAGTGATTTTCTAGAGTTAACGCCTAAAGGGAGAGGTGCAACACATGGGAGTGTTCAGAGTAAAAAAGAACAGCAACTATGTAGTGATGGACAAGACCTCGTTAAGGGACGAGAGATTGTCATGGAAAGCCAAAGGCCTTCACGCATATATGTTGTCAATGCCGGACGATTGGAGATTTTACAGGGAGGAGCTATCCACCCATGCCAAGGACGGAGTAGATGCAGTAAAGACAGCTCTCAAGGAATTAACCACATACGGTTACTTAAAACGAGAGCGAAGAAACAACGAACAAGGAAAGCTGGAGTGGGAAACGATCGTATACGAAATACCACAGAAGGATCGTGAACCATTGGGGGATATTCCACCTATGGATAAACCAGTGGTGGAAAAACCACCTATGGCAAAACCACCGGTGGATAATCCACCACTACTAAGTAATGAATTACTAAGTAATGATTTACTAAATAATAATCTACTAAATAATGCTGCTGAAAAGGGCTCGCCTGAAAACTATGTTTCTATCCTTGATAGATTCAATCAGCTAAAAGGTCAAATGCATGGTAGTGCATCTGATATATCTGCAGCAAAAGAAATTGTACAAGCTGGTGTTCCTGTAGACAGAGCAATTCACTTCCTTGAGCAACGATTTGAAACGTACAAGCCAGAGCATAAGCGTGATCGGATAAACAGTCTAAGCTACTGCGTTGGGTATGTACTGGATCGTTATCAAGAAGAAAAGGAGAGAGAATCTAATGTCACAAGCATTTCAGAGCGTCGGAGAGGTTATGCGAAGTCCAGAAATGCAGGATCTTATGGCAAGAGCTCAAGCTATGCAGAGCAAAGCCAGCTCCTCGCAAAACAGCAACAAGTTCTCGGAAGAACACGAGTGCAGTGAGTGTGGTGACACTGGATCCATTCTTGTAAAAGAAACTCTGCCTGTCGGACATCAAGACAATCCTTATCAAAAGGAGATCACCAGGGATTATTGGAGGAGATGCAGCTGCGTTGAGCAGCGCTCTCTCCAAAATCGATTACAGAACGCGCTTATACCGGATGAGTTCAAAGAAGCTAGGTTCGATAACTATATTAAGGAATCGGATGTCCAAAACACATTGTACAACGCCATTATTGACTACCTACGTGAGTTTAAACAGCTATTGTTGGACAAGCCAGCTGCAAACAGCATCGGATTTATCGCAACATTCGGTGAAGCAAGAATACGAGAACTGGACCCAAGCGAGCGTTACCTGGCAAAGAACGATCATAACAACTTTGGTTTAGGTAAGACTCACCTGCAAATGGCTGCAGCTAAATGGATCCTTAAGAACGTGAAGATAAGCGACGAGCTTGAAATGAATAAAACTCTGAACAAAAGGATTAAGAAAAAGTTCATGCCAGAGAGATCGGCTGTAGAACGTGGATGTCGGGTGCTATGTATATCGGATGTAGAGTTCATGGACGAGCTGATGAACGCAAAACGGCTCAATGATGGTGGAGAACAGTTCAACAACCTGAAACGGTCTGTAATGGATGCTGACGTACTAGTGTGGGATGACCTTGGCAAGACAAACTATTCCAGGGCTAAAGAGGATGCATACTACGCCATCATCAATGAGCGATACAGACACAAACGGCCGATCATATTCAGTTCTAATGAGGATGAAGGAACAATCACTGACAAGATCGGTTATGCAGCGACAAGCAGGTTACTGAGTATGTGTGGAGACAGACTATATTCGGTTGAGGGACCGGATTACAGATTGAAACGGTAAGGGAGAGGTTCGAATGTGTAACCAATGCAACGGAAAGGGAGTCATTCGCAACCAGTGGGGCTGCATCACAGAGTTCCACGGTTGCCCCAATGGCTGCAGGAGAGCAACGCCGGAAGAATTGAGTGCCAGGATTGAAAGACAGATGCAGCGGTTGCTGGCTGTTATGAGGGAGGAGCAAGCGGTATGAAATTAAAAAAAGGTGATTTGGTTGTAATGCATACATGTATCGAAGCGGAAGATCCGGATAATTTCGGGAGAATCTGGGTTTGTAGGTCAAACGAGTTTAAGCATCACCCTAATCACAAGCACACAGTTGTAATGCTAGAGGATTTTAGTGGATCCTTTGACACTGCGTATCTGCAGAAGATTGATGTTGATAGCTTGAAAGAGGTGGCTAACGATGCCAGCTGAAGCATCCGTATTCAGACGGGAGAAAGCAAGCGACAGATACATTCTGCCAATAGAAGAACCTGGACACTGGACAATCATGCTGGAAGGATTGGAGTTTGCAATCGAAACGGACAAGCTTGATTGCATCGCTCGGATGCATAACGAAGGATACACGCCAATGCAAATCAGTAAATGTGTGAAGCGTTATTACCCAGAAGTCATGGTTGCATTATTACATCTGGCGATGGCGCAGAAGTTGGAGCGGCCGATAGCGACAGTGCATTGACAATCATGGATTGGATCATAGTCATCACGATACCGACAGCATTGTTTATTATTTTATGGCTTACGACAGGAGAGTGGAGAGAGTGATCGTAACCGTAGAACACTTTGATTCTGAAGTAACTCAGCCCAGGTTTATGGCTTTTCTCCACCATCACAATGTAAAAATTGGAGAGGAAATCGAGCTATATAGATACATGATTTGGGCGCATAGACAAGCTAATAATCTGAAAACAGAAAAATCCATAGACAGGCTGACTGATTTAGATCATAAAAAGCTGGATGATCATTTGCTTGAACCATTTTCAATGCAGCAGACAACCATATTCGATTATTTGGAGGAGAGCGGATGAGTGACACACCAACCTACTACGGAACAGGAACCACGGACCCAATATCATACATGAAACAACACTATACACACGAACAACTAGAAGGGTTCCTGTTAGGTAACATCATCAAATATGCAACTCGGGCGAATAAGAAGAACGGCGTGGAGGATTACAAGAAGCTGGCACGCTATGCACAGATGCTGCTGGAACATGCAGAAGGGGAGATAAAAAAATGATAGAAAACCGCAATTATATTAAGAAAAATCAAATTTACAAGGAAGTGAATAGCCAACTTGAAAAAGATACCTTTAATAACAAGGTTATATTGAATCTGGCGGAATGGAATTTTATTGTTGAAATCATGGAATCAAAAACCGATTTTAAAGCAAATGAAAGAATGTTTGCACTGTACGATCCAGATGAAGCCAGCATGTACATCATGACTCTAGGTGAAGTGTTTGCTCACTTATATAAAAAAGATAAAATTGCAGATCCGTTAAGTTACAGAACTTTTATAGAAGGTGACACGATAAAAGCTTATCACTATACAGTTGATACTTATTTGAATGGTGATGTACCAAACTTTCTTGGGGAAATGAGCCTAAATGAATTTTTCGATGATTTAGAAGAAGAGGACTATTTTATTAAAGAAATTTCAGAATACAAGGGGAGATGAAGGGATGATCATACTGGGAGCCGTAGCAATAGCCGTATTCTGGTTCACGATCAAGATACTCGAAGGGGACGCAAAAATAAACAAGCTTGAAAAAGCAGATCAGGGGGAGCAGGGATGAACAAAACATATCAGGTAAAGGCGAAGGATGACTTGCAAGTTGACGTACACACATGGACGAAAGGTGAAGTGTACGAGGTGGTTGAGAAAAGTGATTATATGACTCTGGCATCTGATCAGGGATCCTTGAACTATTTCCTAACTGTGAAAGAGAAAGTCTTTGGGGAGTTTGAAGTATTGGAGGGGCAGGGATGAATTTCAAAGAGTACCAGGAGTTGTCGGCGCGTACTGCCAATCCACATGAACACGCATTAATCAATTATGGACTAGGTATAGCTGGCGAAGCAGGGGAAGTCGCTGATCTGATTAAGAAAAGCCAGTTTCATGGTCATGATGTATCAACTGATGAAGTTAAGAAAGAGTTGGGTGATACACTTTGGTATTTAACTCAAATTGCTACACAAGCTGGCATTGATTTAGGGGATGTAGCTCAAGCGAATATTGAAAAGCTGAAAAAGCGATATCCGGAGGGTTTCAGCAGCGAAGCTAGTATCAATCGCGAGGAAAATGTATCTAATTCAGATGGTGTCGATGATTATCATTTCGCTAGATATAAGCGGGAGAACGGCTACTAAAAAGGGAGCGATAAACATGGCAAAAGCAATGGATCTGGAAACAGCAAAACGTATAGTTTCAGAACATTATGAAACTGTGATTCTGGTGAACGAGAAGCTATCTGACTGCAAAGTGATTCATAAGGGGAATTCATTGCAAGATTTGAGTAATCTTCGCTTGTACATCAGCCCAGTAACCGGAGTGAACATGAGCATCAAACAAACATATACACCGACGAAGAATATGATGCTGTTGAATATGGCACCAACAACGAGGGTGCGGCAGCTACATGGTAAACGGGAGGTTGTTCATCGATCCAGTGAACAGAAACACGATCCAAACAAATGGCATTGTGAATGTGGCGAGGAGAATGATTATCGGGATAGCAAACAGCGTGTGAAGAAGAAAGCAACAGAGCATCAATGTGGTGTGTGCTTACAGTGGGTGAAGGTTGAGAGCGAAAGGGTGGCTGGGTGAATGAGTGAGAAACTAACGTTTTGGAAGAAAGTACGATTGTTCCGGTGGTACTTGAAGGAACAAAAGAACGGCGTCATTATCTCTTGCCCTTACTGCAAAGGGACTAATATTCACTTTAATACACAAGCAGAAGACAAGCGTGGTAGAGAAATAACTTATCGGAGTATTTACCTTTGCAATGATTGCTATGCAGCTTGTGACAATACTCAAGAATGGGTGAGGATGGTCTAATGATTAAATTCCAAGTCCTCGGAGATCCTGTCGCTCAAGGTCGCCCCAGAGCATCAGCATACAACGGTAAGATAACAATGCGAGATCCGAAAAAGTCCAAGGAATACAAGCAATATGTAAAGCTGGCAGCTGCACAATATGCGCCGGCACAGTTACTGGACGAGCCATTGCATCTAATCGTGAAGGTATTCCGTCCTATACCTAAGTCATTCAGCAAGAAAAAGACACAGGAAGCCATAACAGGCGTTCTAAGACCGATTACCAAGCCAGATACAGATAATTATTTAAAGGGCGTGAAAGATGCTCTGTCAGGTGTTATATGGCGTGACGACAGCATCATAGTTGATACCTCTGTATCTAAATACTATTCGGACAAGCCGAGGATAGAAGTGGAAGTCTACACTCTGGAGGAAGTGGGGGCGTAAAACATGTTCCGAGTCCAAGATTGGGTGCAAAACAGAGCGACAGGCAAAGTTGGTTACGTTGATCATGTCTCAAGTACACACATTAACATTTACAACGTAGATGGCTCCATTAGCTGCTTAGTGAAAGAAATCGTAGTGCCGATGACTTCAACCTTGGATAACAACCAGATATACATGCTCATGCGTTACGCAGTGGATATAAACGACAAGGAATGGTTTGAGGAGCTGCGACAGAGATTGACGGAGGGGGTTGTGTAAATGGCTAACGATCCACTATTACTCGAAAAGGGACAGCGTATAGCGGTATTTGCAGAAGTGGTGAAGGTGAAGAAAGGCAAGCCTACTGTGGTGAAGATAGACGGTGTGGAATACGCGATGAAGAAGGGGAGGAAATGAGATGAGTAAAAAAGATACTTACATTGCTGGCGTTGATTTCGGAAAGAAGAACGATAAGGTGTTCTCAACAGGTTTAACCAAACTTATACCAGTTATCGCGTTCAAAAATAAAAATAAAGATAATCGTTATTTGGCAGCATCTATGGATGCAGGGGATTGGTCGGATGAGGATTTAGATGTGACGCTCAGAGATATCGGTTGCGCCTATCTTGTATGGCGTGAAGATTTATCTAAACCAGACCAGGCAGACATCGAACAGCTTTTAGAATCATCCCGAAAGTACAAACAGTTTATGAAAGATAACTTTGGTGATGATGCAATGGTTAGCTTCGACGTAGATGGATGGCTGGAAATGTATGATCCGGTCAAATTAGAAATTACGGAAAAACAGCTACAACAAGCAAAAGAAATGGGGGAACTGTAATGGACTATAAATTCGCATACAAGCTGCCGGACGGTGACGGTGGAGAGCGTACTGTACAGGCAGATAGCGATGGACAAGCAGTGTTGAGAGCAACGGCAGCTATCGCAGACTTTGAAGATGTAAATGAAATGGATGTTGAGTTGACGTTGATTGCTAAGGGTGATTTTAGCTCTGGTAGATATTACGAGTGCGAGGGGTGTCAGTGATGGATAAAAGGTACTCGGTATTGGTTGTCTACCAATGCGACAGCAAGGATGGCTCAGGCGTAGGAAGAAGCACACTTAGAACCAACAAGCGACGCATGAGTGAAACGCATTTGAAAGAAATTGAGGAATTCATCGAAGAGGAAAACGACCTGAAAAATGTCGTGATAACAAACTTTCAATACATGTAGAAAAATAGTCCATCTTTACCAGATTATGCACCATATTTTAAGGGAGATGTGGTATAATGAATACAGCTAGAAAGCCTGATCTAATGCCTACTGCAGAAGATATGATAAAGGGAAACATCGAAATTGATTCTGGTCGGATGGTGGCGGAAGTCCCATTGGTAGATGGAATGATTTATACGGTGGTTGCAGGAGATATTAAAGCAGTATTTCCTCCGGAAAGCGGGTTTGGAAATTACAATATCTGCTTTAAGGATGGACAACCTTTTGACATAACCAAGTCTGATAAACAGCGCTTTTAACTGAATAAGCCTGAGCGAAGAACGCAGGGCACAAACCAAATCCTAAAGGGAGCATTTGGTTTGTGCCTTTTTTATTTATCTAAAAGGGGAGCAATTGTGATGAAGATGATACACAAAATAAAATTCGTAGAAAACCAGTATCGCAGGGACAAAGGGAAGCCGTCGCAGGAGCCAATCAAGTGCAGCAGATATGCTAAACAATTGATGATGATAGGGGCTGGTTGGAATGAGAGTAAGCAAACACGACATTCATGAAGCTATCGATGACTATCGCTGGATGATGAACGTGCTTATCGAACGGCGCAAGGAATCACTGAATGGGAGCCAGGGACTCGTTGCTAAATGGGGCATTGAAGCCACTTTACCGAAACCACAGGGAGATCCATCCGATCCAATCTATCAGGAAATGCTACGCATAGAACGATTCGATAAGAACAACAAGAAGCTGCAGGATAAAGTACGGATGATTCAGAAGCATTCTAAGGCGGTTAAGGGAATGAAAGACCAATTAGTCTTAGATGGAGTTTTAAACGGTCTGACACTACGAGAGATAGCTTCTCAGCTTAATATGAGCCTGACAGCAGTTAAACGACGCAAAGACATCATAGTTAACGAGATTTATATGAGTGTACAGGTGGAACAAATGGTACAAATGGAACAGAATGCATAAATTATTTTTCTAAGAAAAAATTCTGTATACTGGAAGGTGAGGACGGCGAGGCGGACACTCCCCTAGCCCGAGAGATCGTTAGAGGCACTCACATCGAGTGTCTTTTTGTGTATTTTCGATAGCATTTATCTACAAAATTCCTTGCTACGATGGTGTAAAGGAGTGATGATATGCAAGTTACTATTGGATGCGAAATCATAAGCATTGACGAAGAAAATGAGACTGCAATATTAAACTTCCGCTTTACAGACGAGAATGGCAAGGATCAACCACAGATGGTCGTATTGACTGCTGAACAGTTAGATGAGTTGGATAGAAGATTACAGGACGCTGATTAGGCGTCTTTTTTCATGCGATTAAATAGCGGAGGTGCTGGTGGTGATGTAAATGAACTGGGATGAGATAAAACGAGAATACGAGACGAGTGACATTACACTAAAAGCATTGGCTGACAAACACGATATAAAGCTCGGAACATTAAAGAGCAGGAAGAGTCGTGAAGGATGGGAAAGGGATGCAACCCAAGTGAAGGTTGCATCCCCTAAAAAACGCAAGGAACAAAAGAAACGCAGTGGAAACCCTAATCCGAAGAATCAATTCACAGAACGGAACAGCGCAGCAATGAAACACGGATTGTTCTCGCGATATATGCCGAAGGAAACATTAGAGATCATGGGAATGATTGAGGACAGGAATCCGGTTGATTTACTGTGGGATCAGATACAGATTCAATATGCTGCTATCATTCGTTCGCAAAAGATTATGTGGGTTGAGGATAAGGATGATTTAGCGAAAGAACAGAGTCAGTTCGGTTTCGGTGATTCCGGTGCTGATAAGTATGAAATACAGTTTGCATGGGATAGACAAGCGACGTTCCTTACAGCGCAATCAAGAGCTATATCAGAGCTCAGGACATCTATAAAGCAAT
Organism: Terribacillus jepli; assembly: GCF_047228925.1. Taxonomy (NCBI): domain Bacteria; kingdom Bacillati; phylum Bacillota; class Bacilli; order Caryophanales; family Bacillaceae; genus Terribacillus; species Terribacillus jepli. Next base: position 197,933 of record NZ_JBFEGH010000003.1, read on the forward strand.
TCAACGATATGGCGCATGAAGATGATGCGCGTAAGCTTAAGTTGGAGCAGATGCAGGTGGGAATTGAGAAAACCAAAGCCGAGATTGTCAAAATTGAAAAAGGAAATTCACCTGACAACAAAACAGAAGATAAGCTGAAGGAATACTTCACTGCTTTAGGTGGTGCGTTCCGTGATTAAAGATTTGGATAAAATCTACACGAAGAAACAGCAGGAAATATACAGGCGCTGTGTCAACGATGATTGGTTCATGCTAATAAATCATGGAGCGAAGAGGTCGGGTAAAACAGTGCTGGACAATGATTTGTTCCTTCAGGAGCTTATACGAGTGAGAGAAATAGCAAGTGACTTGAATATAGACAGGCCGATGTATATATTATCCGGAGCAACGTTGGGGACAATACAGAACAACATCCTAAATGAGCTCACAAATAAATACGGGATCACCTTTAGCTTCGATAAGCATAACAATTTCACCTTATTTGGCGTTTATGTAATACAAGCAGGTCATTCAACAATATCTCATCTGGATAAGATTCGGGGTATGACGGCATTCGGGGCATATATAAACGAAGGATCACTTGCTAATGAAGAAGTCTTTGATGAGATAAAGTCGCGCTGTTCTGGTGAAGGAGCGCGTATCGTAGTGGATACTAACCCCGATCACCCGGAGCATTGGCTATTGAAGGATTACATTGAGAATGAAGATGATAGCATTATCGACTTCTCATTCCAGCTGGATGACAACACGTTCTTGTCCGAGCGCTATATACGCAATATCAAGGCCTCTACTCCATCCGGGATGTTTTATGACAGGAACATCAAAGGGATGTGGGTAAGCGGTGACGGAGTTGTATATGCAGACTTCAACAAAGATATACACTTCATTAACCGAGAAGAAGCTGGTCAACTGAATTTGTCATCATATTTTGCTGGCGTTGACTGGGGTTATCAACACTATGGATCCATAATAGTGATTGGTACTGATGGGAACGGCAACTATTACATGATTGAAGAACATGCGAAACAGCATGAGGAAATCGATTATTGGGTTGAGGTTGCTAAGGGTATTAAAAGCCGATACGGTAACATCAACTTTTATTGTGATACAGCTCGACCAGAGCATGTTATGAGGTTCAGAAAAGAAAGAATAAGAGCGTTAAATGCTGATAAAAGTGTTTTGTCCGGTATTGAAGAAGTAGCGCGATTGATTAAGAATCAGCGCTTTTTTGTCGTGTATGATATTGCGCATCGTTTCAGAGAAGAGATTTACAAATACATCTGGGACGAAAAATCTGGTGAACCAAAAAAAGAAAATGATGATGTACTTGATTCGATTAGATATGCGATATATACGCATTTGAAGTATAAAATCATTAAAGGTAAAAAAAGGTAGGTGATACGATGAATAAGTACTTGGAAAGACTAAGAGAAGGAACACCGGATGCTGCGCTGATCAGTAAGATTATCGATGATCACAAGGCGGACCATGACCGGATGTTGAGCTTTTATCAGCGATACAAGGCTGCTATCGATGGTGTACCAATATTCAACAGGCAAGCTGTCGATTATGAGGACTTCGAGACTGGCGCGATTAAACGTCTTGATAACAAGGTAAATAACACGCTGAACAACTCATTCGATTCCGATATAGTCGATACGAAGCAGGGTTACATGTTCGGTCATCCTATCACGTATCAAGTAGATGATGGCAGCGAACCGGGTGAATCATCCGAACTTCAAGAAATGCTCAATAAATTCAATCTTCGGAACCATGTAGAGGATTCTGACAGTGAATGGGGCAAGAAAGCTGCAATATGTGGCTATAGTTCCAGGCTTGCATACATCGACACAGAGAAGAATGAGAGAATAAGGAACATAGACCCTTGGGAGACTGTATTCTTTGGCGACGAGGGTATGACAGAGCCGGAATTTGCGCTTAGGTACTATTATGGGTACAGAAATCAATTGAAAGCCGAGTTTTACGACAGCAAGAACATTTATTTCTTCGATACGCCGGAAAATGGTAACTTCGGATTGCAAAAAGAACAACCTCACCTGTTCGATTACTGTCCTCTATTCGGATTACCGAACAATGAGGAGCTCATGGGTGACGCCGAAAAGGTTTACCAGCTAATTGACGCGTATGATCGAACCCTATCTGATGCGAGTAACGAGATCGAGCAATACAGGCTGGCTTATCTTATCCTAAAAGGCTTGGGAGCAGACGAGGAAACACTGCAAGAGCTTAAGCAGACAGGGATCATGCAGCTGTTTGACGAGAAGGACGACGTTTCTTATCTCACTAAGGACATAAACGACGCGCTGATTGAGCACCACTTAGATCGGTTAGAAGCCAATATCCTACGGTTTGCTAAATCAGTGAACTTCACAGATGAAAGCTTCGCCGGGAATATATCAGGCGTAGCAATGAAATTCAAAATCATGGCGCTCGAAAACAAATGCATAACGATGGAACGGAAGATGACTGCTGCACTGCGATACCAGGCAAAGGTCATCTTTTCTGCGTGGAGGAAAAGGCATTCATTCATTGGCGCAGACGATTTCTTAAAGGTCTGGTTTCAATTCAAACGTAATCTGCCGGTTAACACAGTGGAAGAAGCGCAAGTATTGGCTACGCTTCAGGGTGTGGTAAGTGAGAAGACACGACTTGCTACTGCTTCATTCATCGACGATGTGGATTATGAGCTGGCTGAAATGAAGCGAGAACAAGAGGAACGCGACGAATACCTAAACAACCAGTACCCGATAGAGGGTGATGATTATGACGCGGACGCAGAAGGAGATTGATAAACTCCTAGATCGAATGATTGTCGAAGCTGAAAAGAACCTGGACAAGGCGTTTGCGGAGCGTTTGAAGGATATTTTGGCACAGATTGCTGCGATGTATGAAAAGTATTCTAAAAACGGTGAATTGAGTATCACTGAACTGAATAAATACAACAGATTCGCTGAGGAAATGGCGCTAATTACAGAACAGATGACAGATCATTATAAGTACATCATGCCAATGATCCAAGAATTGATGGAAAACACTTTTCTGGAAAATTATTTGCGAAGTGCCTTTCTTTACGAATATGAAGCGCAGATATCAATGGGGTTCACAGTGCCAAGTGCCAAGCTGATTAAGGCTGCTATTCGTAATCCTATCCCGAAGCTCACACTACCGGAAATCATGAAGGAACATCGAAATCAGATTGTGCGTGATATCAATATCGAAATATCCCAGTCATTATTGGCTGGTGAGGATTACTCGCGGATGGCAAAGCGCATCACGAAGGTGGTCGATTTCAGCCGTGCCAAGGCTCGTAGAGTGGCTAGAACTGAGGCTGGTCGTGTACGCTCGGAGGCTAGGATTGCAAGCGGTGAGCAGGCTTCTAAGTTCGCCAAGCTGGATAAGGTTTGGAGTGCAACGCTAGATGAGCGCACAAGATCATCTCATCGCAAGCTCGACGGGCGGAAAGCGGACAAGGATGGATATTTTCATCATCAAGGTTTGAAAGCAAAGGGCCCGCATCTGTTTTTCAATGCATCCCAAGACGTGAACTGCAGATGCTCAGTGATCTATCTGGTAAATGGTGAGTATCCAGAGGTGAGGCGTGCGAGAGTGGAAGGTAAGAACGTTGTGATACCTTATCAGTCGTATGAAGACTGGGAGAAGACGCTCGGAAAGGCGGGATAGCATGGGGAAGATAACGAAAGAAATGATCGCAGTAGTGTCAAAAGATGCAAATCGAATGGCAGAAAGGTTTGAGTTAGGAAATATCAGTAAGCAGATAAGTCAGGCGATAAAAGAACAAATGAAAAAGGGGTGATATTATGGCTAAATTGGTAATCAAGCTTAACGAAGAAGGTCGAAAACGAAAAGACGAGTACGATGGCTTGTATGTTCCAACGTGGAGAGACCTGGAAACCAGCATTGATGGTCGAGAGATTGATCTTATGACTGAGTTAAAGTTGAAGTTAATACCAGATGGATTTGCTGAAGCTACAGTTAGCTTTTATCCTGATGACATAGACATCGAAACTGATGCTCTAATCGCTCTACAAGCTGTATATGAACAGAAACAGAAAGAAGCAAAGGGGTGATGCCGTGGCTGTTACGTTTGAGCAGTTTGAAAAGCAATATCGTCGAAAACTAAAGGGTCAAACAGTGTCTCTATTTATCTCGACAAGTGAGCTTTACAAACTATGGTTGGCTGTCTCCGTACACGAAGACTTGTTGAATGCGGAGAAAAGCCGGAGGTGATCACATATCTCGCAGCTATGCGTTAAATAGTCGCTTAAGTACAGCGTTATAGGCTTATTTTTTATGCACTCATACTGGCGAGTACAGCAGAGGGCGAAAGGAGAATTTATATGACATTGGAAGAAATCAAAGCGTTTTTCGATCAGAACAAAGACAATGCAGACGTTCAATCATACCTAGGAGAACTTAGACAGCCAACTGCTCAGGATGTGGAAGGGTTCCTGGATACAGAGGAAGGACGAAAGCTACTGCAACCACGTTTGGATAGCAATTTTACTAAAGGATTGACCACTTGGAAGGAAAACAACCTCGAAAAGCTGGTTGATGCAGAAGTCAAGAAGCGTAACCCGGATAAAACACCGGAACAATTGGAGCTGGAGAAGCTTCGTCAAGAGCTTGAAGATCAAAAACAAGCTGCAGCGCGTGAAAAACTAACGAATAAGGCGGTGGCGTATGCCTCTGAAAACGGTCTACCAACTGATGTTGTGTCGTTCTTCTTGGGTGAGGATGAAGATTCCACCATAAAGAACCTGGACTTGTTGAAAGAGAAATACGAAGCGTCTGTTAGTGCCCGTGTGGATGAAACATTCGATAAGAACGGTCGCCGGATTGAGAACGGCGGCGGAAATACACAAACAACCAAAATGGATATCGGATCACTTGCAGCAGAAGCAAGTATTCGAAAATAAGGAGGAAAATTGAATGCCAACTTTTAACCCGGCAAACGTATTGATGCAAGATGCAGTAAATGGAAAGGTACCATCTGAACAAGGAACCCTTGTTCTAAAAGAATTCATGACACAATCGGCGGTCACAAAACTAGCCAAGTATGAAGAAATGACGAAACCAGAAAAAGAATTCACTTACCTGGCATCAGGTCCTGGGGCTTACTGGGTTGGTGAAGGTGAAAGAATCCAAACTTCTAAGGCGCAATGGCTCACAGCGAAAATGGTTTCCAAGAAGCTCGGTGTCATTATCCCTGTATCTAAGGAATTCTTGCGTTATAGCGTGAGCAACTTCTTTGAACAAATGCGCCCAGCAATTGCAGAGGCATTCGCGATCAAATTCGACCAGGCAGCACTATTCGGTGTGAATTCCCCATTCGGAACAGGGGTATCTGTATTTGAAAAAATCCAAACATCCGGCAACACAGTCGCATTGAACTCTATTGGCAACCTTTATGATGAGCTAAACGGGATCATGGCTCTGGTTGAGGATGCGGACAAAGACGTTGATGGTTTCACTACCACTCGTCGTTTCCGTCAAAAACTTCGTGGCACAAAAGATGGCAATGGTCTGCCTATCTTCAACGATGCCACTGCCGGAGCAACACAGCAGGCGCTTGGCTTGCCGATTGGCTACGTGGACTCCAAATCATGGGACTACGAAAAAGCACTATTGTTGGCTGCTGATTGGGATTACACCCGTTACGGTATCCCACAAGGCATGGAATATGCAATTTCCGAAGATGCGACACTTACTACTGTCGTGGATGAAAACAATGTTCCAATCAACCTATTCGAGCGAGACATGGTTGCCTTGCGTGTGACGCAGCAAGTCGGTTTCATGACATTGGCTGATGATGCATTTGCTGCAATTACACCTGCGGCTACAGGTGAGTAATCATGGGACACACTACCAAAAACTACAAAACAGCTAACAAGTGGGTTGTCACAGGGGAGCTAAGTGTAGAGGATGGCGGGAAGATCACTGTAGACGGTCAACCGATAAGCGGAGGAAGCAGCGGTGTTGCTTGGGCTGACGTAACGGGTAAGCCATCTTCATTCCCACCAGCGACTCATACACATACTGCAAGTCAAATAAGCGATGCTTCTACAGTAGGGAGAAGCATTCTAACAGCTCAGGATGCGGCGGCGGCTCGCACTGCAATTGGTGCAAGTGGACCGGTCGCAACTGGAACGGCTGCACAGCTCGAAGCAGGAACGGATACCACACCACGCTTATTCACTGCAAAAATGATTCATGACGAGATTGCGCGTCAAATCGCTGCATCTGGAGGAGGTACAGCATGAAGATAGTGAAAGATGGAAAAGAAATCGAAGTGACTGAGAAGGCGTATAACGTTGTTTATGCGCCTCTTGGCTTTAAACCTTATCAGGAGTCGGAAGAACTTGATTTCTATGACAAGTCAGCTGCTGAACTGAACAAAATCGGCAAAGAAAAAATCAAATCATTTTTGAAACAAGAGGAAATCGAATTTGATTCTTCGGCTACTAAGGATGAGCTTATCAGCATTATCACTGGAGAAGGTGACGATAATGGCGATGACAACGGAGGAAGTCAAGAAGATACTGCAAATCAAAACGACGAAGCATGATGAATTTTTCGGAATAATGATCCCACTTGTGGAAGATTTCGCTAAGCATAAATGTAACAACCTATTTTTGGACCCCATAACTGGTGAAGAGAATTTGCCGGGCGGGGTTCAAATATTCGTCGCTAAAGCGTGTCAGCATAATATGCAGCCGACAAACGTTAAATCAAGAACTATGGGAAATGTCTCTTATTCTTACGAATTAGAGTTCCCAACATCGATAACGAAGCTCCTGGCGCCTTATAAGCGTCTCAAATTCGTGTAAGGAGGTATTCGGGTGGAAAAAGTACGTGTAACCAACGGTAAAAATTACATGATTGTGCAGAAATCTATGATTCCAGTAGGCTATCAGATTGTCGAGGTTTACAAAGAGCCTGTTAAGGAAGATTTTACGGCGAAAACAGAAGCGCAGCTAAAAAAGGTCAAAAAAGAAGACCTTGCTAAGTATCTCGATGAGAATAACGTCGAGTACAGCGCAGAAGCAAAGAAAGACGACCTGATCAAAGCGATTAAAGCTGATTCGGGAGTATCAGCTGCAGAGTAGGTGATGAAATGTTTTACAGTCCGTACGACGAGTTCCCTCACGAGATTACTTTCCAACATGAGGTAGAAAGCCAGTCAGACGGCATGGGAGGATGGATTCCAGGAGGATGGCAGGACCACGCCACATCAGAAGCACTTGTCACTCCTGTATCAAGCCGTGAGATAGCCCAGGCAGAGCAGACACGCAATCCTATCGACTTCGAGGTCTATTACCCTTATCGGACTGATATAACGCCTTCTATGCGTGTTAAATACGGCGATGAGTTGTTATCCATCAAGACAGCACCGATGGACCAAGGCGGCCAGCATGAAATCATGATGATTGAATGCAGCAGAGGGAATGCTAGCGATGGCCAGGAGTAGGATACAGTTTGGTGATAAGTTGTTGGAAAGGGCATTACGCAACTTCAAGGATGAAATACTCGACCAGGTAAGGGAGATCATCCAGAATACCGGGCTGATATTGTTCAACCAAGCAGTATCCCTTGCGCCGGTAGCTGAAATCGATGGTGGTAACCTCAAAAACTCGATATCTTTTGATAGTTCGACCGATGGAATGTCCTGTACAGTACGCGTAGGAGCAAGTTATGCCGTGTACGTGGAGTACGGAACAGGAATTTATTCCTTGGATAACAGTGGAAGAAAAACTCCATGGGTCTACTGGTCGGACAAGCTTAACAGATGGGTCTGGACGCGCGGTATGGAAGCACAGCCGTTTTGGAATCCATCTATAGATCAAGCCAGGCGGTATTTCCTGAAAGAAATGAGAAGGCTGGGGTGATCAGGTGGCAACACGTACAAGTTTATTAGCATTACAGACAACATTGTTCCAACGCCTGTCATCTGATCCTACGGTCAAGGGTCTGGTGAAAGGCGTTTTTGATTATGTGCCTGAAGGGACGGCATTTCCTTATATACGAATAGGCGAGCCGACAGTAACGCCTTTTGTCACCAAGACGACGCAAGGCGAGGAAGTGGCTGTCGTTATTCATGCGTGGTCGCAGTATCGTGGCAAGGCAGAAGCTTACAACATATTGAATGCTTGCTTAGGAGCTACAACAGCACCTTTACAAGTACAAGGGTTCAAGTTAATAGAGCAAAAGCTAGACCAATTACAAGTATTTGATGACATAGATGGCATGACCAGGCATGGCGTGCTGCGTATCAAATTTACAATTAACAATTAGGAGGTAATGAGATGGCTAGATCAGGTAAGAAATCAATTATTCTAGTTCAGGACGTTACGAAAACACTCGGTGACGGCGGTGAACTAATCGGCGAACTATCTGAACACACTCATTCTAAAGAAAATGAGTTGCTGGATGAGCAAACGAAGTTTGGACGTATCCTTGCATACGGAAATACATCTGAATCATTTGAAATCACAGCATATCGTGATCCAGCAGATGCAGGGCAAAACGCTGTTGCTGATGCATTGGACAATGAGCGACAAATCAAAATTTGGGAAATCAACACTGACCTGAATGCGAATGGCAAGCACGATGCCATTTTTGCTTATGCATTGGTAGAAAACACCGACAAAGATAGCTCTGGTGACGGCCTTGAGGAATTTTCTTCCACGCTGCAGGTTATCGGTAAATCTCAAAAAGGCGAGTTGGATAAACTGCCGGATGAAATGCTTAACTTCGGTCAATACGGCTTCGAGGTCCCTGGAGAAACAGGAACAGAACCACCAGCTGCAGGAGCATAATCAAGAGCCAGCCTTCGGGTTGGCTTTTTCTAATACTTAATTATTCAGGAGGAATACAGAATGCCAATTTTAAACATTGACGGAATCGATTACGAAGCAAAGGTAAACTACGCTTTCAACAGACTTGCTAAGGAAAAGTATTTCAAAGAGGACAAAGAAGGTAACAAGTCTTCTGGTCTTACAAATATCTACGAAAAGTTGCTGCAATACGATCATGAAGGTCTTATCGGTTTCTGGGATTGCGCGCTCAATTCAGTGAAGAATCGCCCGAAGCTGTTCAAAATCGAGGAAGCTTTGGAAGCGCGCATTGATGAAGAAGGCGAATCTGAACAGTTGTTCAAAGACTGCTTCAACGCAATGGACCAGTCGGGTTTTTTCAAAACACAAGCGAAGAAATTCTGGAAGGACATGGAGAAAACAGAAAACTTCGTGACGGACGAGAAGGAGAAGGAACAGATTCGGGCTTACGTTCAAAACATGAAAGAAAACAGAGAAGCGATGACAGCGTAGACGAAGATCAGGTCATAGAGAAGGCAGCACACTACCTGCAAGTCTATGATAACGACCTTATCTTCTCCTGGACTCCCCATGAGTTCCGGTTGAAGATAAAAGGCGCTCAACACAGGCAAATCGACGAATATGAAAAGGAAGCTCGCGCTGCTATGTTTGGCCGTGTGGCAAATAATCAGAAACGTGTACGAGAAACGCAGCTGTTCAATGCTGACAAGGCTCGCAAGCGATTGGATCGAGGAGCTAAAAACTGGCGTAAGAGCCGTGATGTTATCTCTTTAGAGGAACACAGACGAGCAAAAGCAGCCATGAGGGAGTATTTCAAGACAGCAAATAAGAAAGGGGGATGACGCCATGCATGAGTCGTTTATGGCGCGTATAGGTGCGCGTATAAAAGAGTTTCAGGCAAAGATGAAACAGGTCGATGCTGCTGTGAAACGAACTGCTATGGGGACGGACAAGCAGATTGGTGCTGATATATCTGAGTTCCTACGCAAAGCGGCGCAGGTGTCAGCCAAGGCAAGAGCTCTTGCTCGGGATAAAGTAGTTGTGCCAATAGAAGCGAGGGTGAATAAATTCCAATCTGTAATGAGCCGGATTGCCAACACCATTCACGCTTTCGGTACAGTATCAGCCAATACATTCCGTGGACTTGGAGTAATGATGTCATCCACGCTAGTTCCGATTATATCCACTGTGATTGGATTGATTGGTAATCTTGGTGTGATGATCGGTACAGTTGGTGGGTCGGCATTCGCTCTTGCGACAGCATTCGGTGCGGCCGGCACTGCTGCACTAGCATTTGGTTTCGCGGCGGCACCTACTATAAAGGCTGTATTTGGAGATATAGAAACACTCACAGCAGCACAGAGGACAGCACGTGATGCATTCGAGGAAATGAAGTCAACCTGGCAGGGCGTCGTGAAAGACTTGGAACAGCCAGTACTGGATGCCTTCACTAAATCCATGCAGGTCGCTAACAAGGTTCTTCAGGCAACAACCCCGATGTTCAAATCTGCTGCGGATGCTGTCAATAGCTTGGTAGATTCCTTATCCAAGTCTATAGATTCCAAACCGATGAAAGATTTCTTTGAATATCTGAATAAATCGGCTGGACCTATGCTCGAAACAATCGGTAAATCAATTGGTAATTTTGCGCAAGGGTTCATGAGCATGGCTGTTGCCTTTGGCCCATTGGCAGAAGAGACGGCTAAGGGCTTTTTGAATATGTCAGAAGGATTCGCGACATGGGCAGCACAGCTGAGTAAAAGCGATAAATTCCAAGCGTTTGTCTCCTACGTAAGCGAGAACATGCCGAAGATAAAGTCGATTGTCGGTGATGCGATTGTCGGTATCATCAATACATTTGCTGGTTTCAGCGGCACTGCTGCAACAATGATGACTGACCTGGAAGGTATGATGGCTAAATTCAGAGAATGGTCATCCTCCCTGGCAAGTAACGATGGATTCCAGCAGTTCCTTGGATACATCGCAGAGGTAACGCCGAAGGTAATAGCCTTGGTTGGTAACTTGATCACTTTCATGATTAATCTAGGTGTAGCATTGGCTCCATTAGGTGCTAAATTGCTAGATATCGCCAATGGCTTCATCGGATGGATGAATAGCATGATGCAGTCGCATCCAATCATCGGACAGATTATCGCAGCTTTGACTGTTATCGTCGGTGCTCTGATTGCTATTGTTCCATGGATAGCAGCGTTGCGAACAGCATTTGCTGGATTAGGAACTTTCCTTTCTGGTATCTTATCGCCGGTTCTAACGTTCATTAGTACGGCGATATCCACGCTATGGGGCTGGTTTGTTAAATTGGTAGGTCCGATAACTAACCTAGTATCAAAGATACCTTTGCTTGGTGGAGTGCTTTCAGTGCTTACTGGACCAATCGGGATTGCAGTGGCTGCGCTGGGATTACTGATCCCGGTATTCATCAGGCTGTGGAATGAAAATGAAAACTTCAGAAATGGCGTTACAACAGCATGGAATTACATCCAATCATTCCTTACGACAATCATTACAGCAGTTTCAACGTTCATACAGACCGTATGGGGCGCCATCGTAGCATGGTGGGATGAAAACAACGAATCCATCAGAGCAACAGCGCAGCGTATATGGGATGCGGTGTACAACACAGTAGTGACCGTCCTAACTACGGTATGGGGTTGGATACAGCAGATTGTTACCCGAATCAAAGAGTTTTGGGATGAGCATGGCGAGTTCATCATGTCTGTCGCTGAGAAAGCTTGGAATACGATTAGTACAATAGTCAGCACGGTAACTGGCGTGATATGGTCAGTTATCCAGGGGGCGCTAAGCTTTATACAAGGTTTATTTGAAACCGTATGGCCTGCCATTTCTGGTGTCGTAGAAGTAGCGTGGGCGCTAATCTCAAGCGCTGTAGAAATCGGTATAGATTTGATATCTGGCATTATCAATACTGTTATGTCTCTTATCCAAGGTGATTGGGAAGGTGCTTGGGATACCATCAAGCAAACAGCTAGTGATATTTGGGATACGATTGTCAGCACTTTTGAGGACATCGACCTTGTTCAGATAGGTAAGGATATCATCAATGGATTGATTAACGGTATCCAAAGCATGGCTAGTGCTGTATGGGATACAGTTACTGACATTGCAGGTGGCATCAAAGATAAAATCACCGGTGCTTTAGACATACATTCACCATCCCGATGGATGAAAAATATGGTAGGTAAGAATATCGGCGCAGGTATGATCGTCGGAATGGATGCGATGCAATCAAAAGTGAACGCAGCATCTATGAAACTCGCACAAGCTGCCATGATCGAACCACAGCGCACTTCCCTGGCATTCGATACCTCGTTATCCAGTAGCGACTTCGGGCGTGTGCAGCACGACTTTGGGGCGCAGATGGATGATTTTGAGTTGCCGGAGCAGCCAATTTATGTGATTAACAACGTTGATAAGCGTGGTATCACATCAATGGTGGAAACTGAAAGCGCAAGAAACACACGATTGCAACAAGGATTTTCCCGTAAAGGGGGTTGATTATGGACATTCTCATTGAAAAGTTGAACGGGGAGAGGAAGAAGTTTAGCGACTTCGGACTTATCCCTTTAGATATTCAAATATCCAGCACAGGCATTCGTCGCTATACAAGTGAGTTACAAGGACGACCGGGGACAATTTCAAAGGGAGCAGACCACGGAGCAAGGACTGTGGCTGTTCCTTTTATTATGCGTGCAGTTGATTTGCTGGACTTCCCTTTTGCCAGAGATGAAATATTTGACTGGCTTGGCGATGTGGATGCCTTTTATCTGTATGAAGGACGCTCAAATGGTGAAATGTACGCATTTGAAGTACCTGGTGAACAGAATGGAGATCCACTGGACAGAAATAACAGCGAAATTATCTATGGTAAGCGGTACTTAGTACGCCGGGACGGCGCATTCAGCTTCGACCAGACAAACAAGTGGGGTAAAGCCTCCCTTTCCTTTGTAACAGACGGCCTTCCATTCGGCGAAAGTGTTGCGCGAACAACACAGCCATTTGTCATAACTGAAACAGGTGACCCGGCAGTAGATAACATTTGGTTAACCGGTCAAGGTGGTCAGTTCCAAGATGACTTGATTTACACCTTCACAGGTAACGGAACAGTCAGAGTCTGGAATGGCGGCACTGAAACAGTTGACCCTCACTTTATGGATATCATTGTACGTTACACAGGGGCTTCTAACGGGCTTGCGTTTACGAACAAGACCAACGGTTCCCGATGGAAGTACAGTGGCACTAGCAAATCTGGAGATGTTATCAGGCTGGATAAGCTAGATTCATATAAAAACAATTCTTCCATTACTGGCGACACTGACCTAGATGTCCTGACAATAGCCAGAGGATGGAATGAGATAACGATAAGCGGCGCAGATGCTGCTGGTAAGACAGAATTTGATTTCAAATGGTATTGGAGGTAGTCGGTATGCTTGGAAGAATATACGATCCATTAGAAACAACAGCATACAACCTTACTGGATTCGATCAAATGAGGCGAAAACGAAGTATTAACGGTGAAAAGTCGCTCACATTCGACCTGCATAAGACACCTGCCAATGCTCATTGGTTCGATAAGTTGTCTCACATGTGGCGTGTGGACTGGATGGGTGAGAAATACATCGCTCCACTGATTGTTGATGCTACAGAAGGTAATAGCTATGTCCGGCAAGTAGATGCCATATACAGGTTATATGACGATTTGAGAAATGACCGGATATATGAAACGTTTAGCGGATCCCGTACCTTTGATGCGATGATGAACTTCATTCTTGATGGTTCTGGATATACTTTCAGCACTATCGACTTCTTCAAAGCACAGGAGTTCGAAAACTTTGGAAATGATTTCCGGTCCGAACTGTTCTTTACTGCATTGGAGAGATACGGAGCTGAATTCACAGAATCAGGTATGCATATTACCTTCCGAGCAAAGATTGGGAACGAAACTGATTACCAGTACCGGCACAAGTTCAATATCGAGTCAGTCGAACGTCAGATAGATGCGCTGGATTTCTCAACTTATGCGCGATTCGAAGGAAAAGATGGTTTGGTTGCAGAGTACACAAGCCCATTGGCTGATATGTATCCATTATCGAATGGTGGATACAGGCATGCTAACTCTGGGGAGCCAGATGATCGGGTGACTAATTACGATACGTTGTATCAGCGGGCGAAAAAAGCGGTAGATGATAGCTTGAAAATAGCAATCACCTTCAAATTTGAAGATATGCGTGCTGCTGGATACAATCGTGCCGTCCCAAAAGAAGGCGATTCAGTTCTAATGGTTGAGGATAGGTTGGGGTTGAAGATTCGGACACGCATTGTCGAGATTGTGGAAGTATTTGATGCTGCCGGAAACGTTATTGACTGTGATGTGACGCTATCCAACTTCACCAACCTTACAGAACAGAAAAAACGCCAGGAGAAAGCCATAGCGGACATTACGGATATCATGGAGGGTAACAAGTCCATTCCTTTCTCAGCGCTGGATAGAGAGCTTCAACGGCTTGCAAATCAAATATTCAAGACAGAATCACAGGTCGATTATAACGAAAATGGCATAGTCGCTCGCACTAAGGATAATCCAGATCACATGCTCATTTTGAACAGTGCCGGGCTGCTTATCAGCTTGGACGGTGGCAAAACAGCTCGACTAGCTATCACAGCTGACGGTATCGCAACTGAGTTACTTACAGCTGGTTCCATCTATACAAATAACATTAAAATCGTCGGCGACGGCGATTATTTTTATTGGGATGGTTCTGGTTTGTATGCGATTAATAAGGATGATAAGACGCGCCGAGTGGTGATCAACTCAAACGGAATCAAAATCGATTACGGAATGATCGAGGTGAAAGGTGAAGCTGGTACGGTTATTATCGACGGAACCTCAAATATGCACAAGATCCTGGCTACCGGGGTCGTACAGATGAATACAGCGGCTGGCGATAACTATGCTTCATTGTCAGTGTACCACGGACTTGGCTATACGCCAGCGTTCAGTTGCTATATGCAGGGAGATAGTACACAACCGGATGAGAATGGAATGTCCTTTGTATTGCCAAGACATATACTTGGCTCAGCTAGTGGAGGGCTGAATCTCTTATCCCTTGTACGAGCGGAAGCAGACCCGAACAGGCTTTATATTCGGGTGCATAGAGCGAACGACTATGCTGCAGGACTTCCAGCTAAAGAACTAACCTTCCGATACTTCATATACAAAGAGGTGGCTTTCTAATGGCGGTAATAATCTTTGACAAAAAGACAGGCGATATCATAGCAACAGAAGACAACCGGATCACTTCTGTATTTGACAGTGAAGAATGGCGTGCTGAATTAGATGAGAGAGGGTTAGGATGGATTGGCTGGCCGTATGAATTGGGAACAGATGCCCTTCAGTACAAAGTAGCAGTTAACGAAAAAGGAGAGGGACAAGCAATAATTCCTAAAAACAACGAAGAAGGTGATGCGTAATGCCGAGTTATTTAGAAAATGTAAGGGACGGAATTGGAGCTGTAGGATATGATTTTCGAGAAACACGTAATGTCCTAAATGCAGATGTCACTTTTACTTATCAAATTTATCGCCAGATACAGAACTTAATTCTTAAAGCAGGAGATAGTAGTCCTGAAAATATAGCGGCAAGAACATCTTATACAGGGGAAACATATTTAACTATTGGAGATCGAATGGATTCAGAAGGGATAAAAAGAGATTCTGAGCTTGCTACTAAAGCAGATCAATCCTACGTCGATACAATGCTTTCAAATATTCTCGATGGCTCTCCAGACGGCGTATTTTCCACATACGCTGCTTTAGTTGCTCAATACCCAAAAGGGGCTCCGGGTACATTTTTAGTTTTGCCTGACTCAGCCACTGAAGAAGCAGGTCATATTTACTTCTGGGATGGAGCTTCTTGGAAAGATGCAGGAATTTATCAGGGGATTGAACTGAAAGATAGTTCTGTTACCAGGGATAAGCTATCGATTCCTAAAAGAGTAACCGGAACCGTTGTTGGAAGCAATAAGGTCGTTTTCGACTGGACAACAAAAAAAATTACATTTACCAGCTCAAGTTTGTCCGTTTTCTATAACGATGAAATAAACGATAAAGGAATAATTTATTTTAGCGTTAACAATCTAGCCGACATCGATATTAGCTCATTCAATGGTTGGATTTACACGCTTTATGCAGATTTATCGATACCATCAACTCCCTCACTAAAGGTTGGGTCATTGAATACGGAACGAGAAAACGCTGTATCTCTAGCTGTGTTTCAGCCTGATTATACGATTAATCAGCTAATTGCTTTTGGTAATAAAGAGGCTTTCAGTGTTAAAACGAGTTCGAGAACCGATACAGGTTTTGTTGTAAATTCAACGAATCTCAATATACAGAAAAGGTTCTTCGCAACTGTTGACCCGTATACCGAAATATTATTCGATTGGGAAAAAGGTACAATTTCTTTTCCGGATAGCAAACTGACCCTTTCTTACAATGATTTTAGAAACGCTACGATAAGGTCTGTGGAAATTAATGATCCTCCAGCCATAGATGTCTCAGGATTAAATAATTTCAGCAGAATGCTATATGTAAATTTGGATACTAACGAAGTGAAAGTTGATTACGTGACAGCAGGACTTAACAATATCGCTATTATTTGCTACTTTGCTCCGTTTAACAATGATAAGGAGCAGATAGCCACTTTCGGTAGGTCAGCTCCATTTAGAATAGCATCACAAGATGATGATATCGGTAATTCTATTGAGCAATTCGAGTTTCCGATTCCTCGTTACAAAATAGCTAAGCAGGAGGTAAGATCTCTTCCCTCTTCATTGGACAATTACTTCTTATCTGGTCGTTGGTATCCAAAGACATTTAACGGTATCGAAGGTGTTATGACTATTCAGCAAGGACAGGAAATATACGCAAAAGTATATGGGACTAGCAAAGTTGTCGCGAAATTGATGGATACCACAGGAGCAAAGATCATACCTCCTCGAATATCGTATTCAGTGGATGGTGGGGAATGGGTTTCGGTACTCAATGAACCCGGATACACTAGTGTTCCTATCGCTACAAATCTAGACGACAATGAGCATTATATCCGAATAATGGTAAGTAGCTTGTTTGATGACAGCTTTTCGGTGGATGCTGGCGTATTCTTTGCGGGATTTGAGGTAGATGAAGGTGCAATTATTGAAGCTGTTGAGCCAGACGGTACGACTGGCTTCTATATGGGAGATAGTATCACTGCCGGTAGAGCTAACTACCAGGATGAAGGTGGCAATGGCACAGGAACGATTAAAGGAAGTCGAGCGGAGCTGGGTTATGCTGCTGTTGCGGGAGATATTCTTAACTCAAGAGTAGTCAGGAATGCGTTTGGGGGCACAGGAATTGTTAAATCACTCAACACAGCGAATGCTGTAAAGGCTATTGACTATCTCAGAGAAGGTTTAAAGGATACAAACAACTATAATCCTGATTACGTCGTTATTAACCACGGTACAAATGATAAGCTTAGCGAAGCATCTGACGGAATTACAGCAGATCAGTTCAAAGATAATTATAGGAAACTTTTGGACAGATGTATGCGGAAGTATTCTGGTGTACCTATATTTATGATGATTCCTTTTGGACAGTATTACGCATCTGAGATTAGAGCTGTGGCAAGTGAAGATAAGTATAAAGGTGCTTGTGCTGTAATTGAAACGGCAGGTTGGAATATTACCTATACAGATGGCTTACACCCAGATGAAGCGGGAAGTGCTTTGGCAGGTCAAAAACTAGCCGAAGTACTAATTAGTAAGCTCGGCTCAGCATTTTTCAATTAATAGTTTTCCCCCTATTTATTTTTGGTTAGATTTGATAGATAATTAAGCCATTAACATAATTGGGGGAAAATGAACTAATATGAAATATTTTGCTTTTGTTATGTCTGTTCTAGCCATGGCCACTTTAGTGATTATCGGAAAAGTGTATTATGATAATAAAATTGAATCATCTGCGAACGAGAGCGACTATGAAGCTCCTAATGTTCAAGATTTAATGCCATTAGATCTTTCCGAAAACAGCAAAGAAGAAGAAACGTTTGATGTTAATAAATATGTAGAAGCTGAGAACTACATTGAAGACATCCCTTGGGGACTGGATAATTATTATTTCTCTGGTCGCTGGTACCCTTCTTCTTATAACGGAGAACAAGGAATGCTGGCAATACAACAGTCTCAAGAGATATATTTTAAAGTTAGCGGAACCGAAAATGTTACTGCCAAACTCATGGATACAACAGGAGGGAAAATCACGCCGCCAAGGATATCTTATCAGATTGATGGAGAAAAATGGGAAACAATCTTTCCGAAACCAGGTTATACGTCTATTGAGATTGCAAATGATTTAGACAAGTCAAAGGACCACATAATAAGAATATTCATATCAAGCCTTTATGACGGCTCTTTTTCTGATGATGCAGGTGTACTGTTTGCAGGAACTAATTTAGATAAAGGTGCTGAAGTAACCCCAGTAAAGCCTGACGGACGTGTTATTTACGCAATGGGTGATAGTATTACAGCTGGTAAAGCCAACTGGACAAAAGAAGATAAAGAAGATGGGTTCGAGGGTACAACTGCCGGTTCTAGGGGAGAGAAAGGATATATCAGTTATACAGGATACTATCTTCATAGTCGCGTAATAAATAACTCTTTTGGAGGAACAGGAGTAGTGCGGGAGTTGGACACGGCTAATGCTTTAGAGGCAATTGATTACCTTGCGGAGGGGCTAGAAGATAATTATGATTACAATCCAGATTTGGTAGTAATCAATCATGGTACTAATGATTACGCGAATATGGAAAAGGAAGATATTACTGCGAAAGAGTTCAGCAAGTCTTATAAAGATTTAGTGGATAAAGCTAAAAAGAAATTTCCTGATAAACCTATATTCTTGGTAATACCTTTTAACCAATCATTTGCCAACGAAATAAGGGAAGTTGCTAAGGATTATAAGGATGATAATATTCATGTTATTCCAACTAAAGGATGGAAGATATCCTATTCTGATGCAGTACACCCAGATTCTGAAGGGGTTAAGGCCGCTGGAGAAAACATCGCTGATGCAATAGTAGATGAATTAGGGGAAGAATTTTTCTTTGGAGAAAATACTAAGAAATGATTATGAAAGGAATAACCTCCCAATCTGTCGAATAAAGACGGAAAAGGAGGTTTTTACATGAAAAAAGAAATTAGCAGAATTAAATACGGCGACACAGAGATGACATTCAGAAGCGCCACGTTTTATTTAGGTAAACATAATGGACGACCTTGTTATATCTTGAGAGTGTCTGACGCCCGTAACAAACCTGATGTCTTTACAGTAGATGAAGTAATCGTCACCACAAAAACTGGAGAGAAAGCTGTAATGCAAATTTCCATATCTGATTTAAATACAAAAGACACGGTTGAATATTTAGTTGCAGGAGAACCGACGTTTTCATAATAAAATCGCCAGGGGTCAAGCCCCTTGGCTGCCACCAGCCTGAAAGGGAAAGCTGGTGGTTTTTTATTGCCAAAAATAGAAAGAAAGGTAAAGGGGGGAGTACACATTGGAGGAGACAGCTATGTTACATGACCACGAAGAGCGCATATCAAAGCTGGAACAAGGGCAGGAAGCTATTAAACAACAGATGAATGATCTATCCCGACAGGTTGCAGATGGTAACACTAAGATTGAACAGGATAATAAGTTTTTACGGGAACAAAACCAAAATATGATTGAGAAACTCGTGGGCATCAATAATAAGATGCATGAGCGAAAACATGAATTGCGATTGATCGATAAGCAGAACTTTTGGAAGCTAACTCTTGCTATCGGAGGGAGCGCAGGGGCGCTTTACTCAGTAATTCAAGCATTATTACAATATCTTGCTAAATAAGCCTACCGGGCCTAGCCGGTGGGCTTTAATTATGCACAAAAAAGGAGAGGTTTAAATGGAAGAAGTATTGATTTTCGCAACAGTTATCAGCCCTATCGCTTTGGCACTTGTACAGCTGGTGAAAAAGACGGCTCCTGTCAGTAACAGATACTTGCCACTGATCAGCTTGCTTATCGGGTTGGTAGTGGGATTTATGGCGTCACCGTTCACCGAATTGGACACAGTACTGCGATTGTGGGCTGGTGGCTTTGCTGGGCTGGCAGGTTCGGGCTTATTTTCATTAGGTAAAAAAACTATATCAAACAATGACGAGGCTGCCTAAGGGCGGCCTTTTATTATGAGGAGGAAAAGGAATGGCCATTAAAAATAAATACACTATTGAACAAAAGTACATCACAAACAAGGTTGCTCGTCCTCGTAAGAAGTTGACTGGAGGTAAGCCGAGCTTCATTGTAGATCACGAAACAGCTAATAACAGCGCTGATGCTGAAGCTCATTACCGATATTTCCAAGGAACCAAGATTGCTGCATCTGCGCATACATTCATCGACGCTGACACTATCTTAGAGATTATTCCACTGGATGAGGTTGCCTATCATGTTCAATACCAAAAGCCTATTGATAACCAGATGTTCGGCGATGATGCCAATGATGATGCTATTGGCATCGAACTTTGCCGGACTGGGAATTTCGCTAAAGCATATGATCGATATGTTTGGTACAACGCTTATCTATGTAAGAAGTTTGGTATAAGCACCAGTCGCATTGTCGCTCATAAAACGCTTGATCCCGAGCGTCGTACAGATCCTGAAAGCTGGCTAAACCCGAACGGCATAACATGGGCGGAGTTCATCGCAGACGTTAAGACTTACGTAAATGCATGGGAAGGCGATGCAAACGTTAAAATCAAGCAGCCGACCAAGACAGCAACTGCTGTGGCTTCGAATCCGGAGAAAGTGTTGCGTAAAGGTAGCAGAGGAGAAGCAGTCAAGGATCTTCAGGAGAAATTGATTGCCAAAGGTTTCTCTCTTCCTAAATACGGTACAGATGGTCATTACGGCGATGAAACTGTTGCGGCAGTCAAGTCATTGCAGAAAGCGGCCGGCATCACAGTTGATGGAATCTATGGTCCAGCGTCTGCAAAGGCTCTTAATTCTTACAAGAAGCCAGCAGCAAAGAAAACGACCAGTAAGGCATCTGGTTCGGCCATCGTTCCTTATCCAGGTAAACTGATTCGGAAAGGCTCCAGGGGTAAAGATGTGGAGCGCATTCAGCGGGCTGTTAAAGTAAAAGCTGACGGTATATTCGGAAGCGGGACAGAAGCAGCTGTCAAAGCTTATCAGAAGCGAAAAGGCTTATCTGCTGATGGTATTGTTGGACCTGATACTTGGAATATGATGTTCTAATAAAAAGCCCCTCCTTAATTGGAGGGAATTTACATATTTTATCCGAGGTGTTATAATTAAGACAACTTCTACGGGGAACAGGTTGTAAGTGGCGCTGATCCCGTCCATCCTGCGTAGTTATCTTGCTAGTTTATTTGCTTGGTCGCGAACAAGTAGATGAATGAACAGTGTTAGGGGCGCACCTGCAAGGTCAAGTTACGACCCCTGGTACATATAAAATCAAAAGCCCCTCTCCGTAATTGGAAAGGGGCTTTTTTCTGTGTTTGCGGAGTCTTACTCTATAAGTATGTCCTCATAATATCTCCGTATCCACTAACTTGTTATAAGGGATATAAACCAATCCATATTCTTCTGGCACCAGCATTTCCAGTCGTCTCTGCTGATGGTTTACCGATGCTATTCGACCTACCACAGTATCAATGTACTTTCCATCATGGTATGTAACCCTGATTTCCTTGTCATACTTTACAGCGCATTCAATGTCCACCTGCATATCTTCTTGCTTATCCTCAGCTATGATCGGCATATCTTCATGGAACATTCTCCCGACCATAGCCTGTATCATTCCGATATGCTCCGGCATCATCAATGCAGTCCATTTCTTCGTACCACGCTCATGTATGTCCATTTTGTCCACCCCTATAAGAACATTTGTTCCTATTATAATCCCCAAGAAAAAATAAATCTAGTCCCATTAAAATTTCATGTAATAGGACAATTTCCAGATTCGTATCCTAAACTATATCCAATTTCATTGCCAGCCCACCAGCTCGTTCAGGAAAAAGCCTGATACAACAACATCAAGCGAAGTACAGACTGTTTCTATTATCTCGATTGCTGCAACTCTTATTCCATAAGATAACAGGTGGTGGCGCGAGGAAGGAGTGGGGCGATGTTATTCGAAGGTATCACCATGGTATGCTTTGGCGGTGTCGCTTTGTACGCTAAATTCCGGCAGTCGGAAACGAGCAATGATTCGGATAAGATCCAGAAGATTTTCACGCTGGCCGGGCTAAATGTGCAGCATGCCGGTAAGCATTACACAACGCAGCTATTGAAAAAGAAAAAGTACAACTGGGGAATTGAGTATCGCTATCGTATCCCGTTGGGTCGCTCATTCAATGATTTTGCAGCAAAGCAAGCTGTCCTGGAAGATGGACTGAATCGCCGTAGAATCAAGCTAAACTTGTCTGATCTGAAAGCACTCAAGGAGCTTAAAATCGACCGGAATATCATTCGAAATCTGCAAAACTTGTTCCATAAGCAGCTGTCAGCCAGGAAAGAGATAGAGTTGTCTTATGATGGAGCGTTGATTATTCGAGTGTACAATCAACCGATGCCGACAAATGTCCCATATGCAGCAGGGGAAGGGTGGAAGGTACCGGTCGGCATTACCCGGCAGAAGAATGAATACTTGCTACATGATTTCGAGACGACCCCTCACATTGTTTTAGGTGGGGCTACACGCTACGGCAAGTCCAATTACATCAATGGGATAATATCTAGCTTACTGACCACAAAACCCGAGCACGTTCACTTCTATCTAATCGATCTTAAGGGCGGTGTAGAGCTGTGCGACTATGAGAATATCCGTCAGACTGAAAGCATCGCATACGAGCCGGAAGAAGCTTTAGTAACGCTTAAACAAGCATACCAGAAGATGCGAAGCGTGCAGGAAAGACTTCGGAACAAAGGGAAAAAGAATGTCCAGGAAGCCGGCATACCGGAACGATATTTTATCATCATCGATGAAGCTGGGGAGCTGAATCCATCGGAAGCAGTCACGGCAGCAGAAAAGAAAATTAAGGAAGAATGCCAAACATACATGAGCCAGATAGCGCGATTGGGAGCCGGTCTGGGCTTCCGTCAGATACTTGCTACTCAATACCCTACTGGTGACGTTATTCCTCGCCAGTGTAAGCAGAACAGCGATACAAAAATATGCTTCCGGGTGCAGAACGGCACAGCCAGCCGGGTTGCGCTCGACAATGAAGGTGCAGAAAAGCTGCCACAAGTAAAAGGAAGGGCCATATATCAGACAGCAGACAATAGCATCATCGTCCAGACTCCAGTTATTACAGCAGCTGCCATACAAGATGCCGTAAAGATAAATATCGTAGCCAAAAAGGAGAAGGACCATGAGGAACCTAAGCCAGAGAGAAGAGAACATATTGTTACTTTTAAAGAAACTCGACTTTCTTAATCGTGACCAGATCAGTAAGCTTGCCAGCCTGGGCAGTGTTCGAAATACAAATTTTGTCCTTAATAAGATGAAGGACTATCTCAATTCATACAGGGATGGCTTCCAAACCATTTATTATCTGAATAAGGAAGGCAGGGAGTACGTAGACAGCAGGAAGGTACGGAAGAAGGGTAACTTTGCTGACCATTGCATCGCCCGGAATGACTTCTTTATATTCGCCGGCCGTCCCGTTCAATGGAAGAATGAGATAGAGATATCGGATGGTAAGGATAAAGTGATTTGTGATGCCATGTTCAAGTGGAAAGGGCATTGGACCTTTTTGGAAGTGGATATAAAGCAAAGCATGGCTAATAACCGAAAGAAGATTGCTACGTACAAGGCCTTATACAGTCGTGGTTTGAAAGTTGTTGATCAAATACCTAATCTGATGTGGCTGACGACAACAGAATTAAGAAGGAAGCAGCTGACACAAGCTTGTGAAGGGCTGCCGTTTAAAGCATTTACTCAACAAGACATTCAATAGGAGGTAAGACATCATGAGAACACACAGCATGGCTATCGGGGAGTTTATGGAAAGAAAGCCGGCGGTGAAGAAGAGCAGGGCGAAGAAATTGGCGAAGGTGGCGGCTCCGGTAGTCGTGCCGTTTACCTTTGTCACTCATGCTCATGCATCAACTGAAGTAGTGCCTGTTAGCGGAGTAACTACTCATATAGCAGATGCAACGCTCGAAACATTAGCTCATGCCTTAGATCCAGTGGTGGAGATACTCGTCAGCCTTGCATTCCCCGTGGCTTCCGTCATGGTCCTGGCCAACTGCTTTTATTTTATGTTTGGTCAGGCTGACAAAGCTTGGAGTAGGATTCAAGGTGTTGGACTTGGTTACTGTTTGATCAGAATGCTGCCGTTGTTCTTGGATATATTGAAAAGTGTGGGGGATTCGATTGCGGCATAAAAAAATATCCTCCCGTAAAGAGAGGATAAAAATAATAATAAGTTTTGTGACCATATTGACCATAATATGACCATAAACGCATTAATATTAATTGAATAAATTTGAGTTACACACATATCCACAACCCTTAAAATCCCCTAATACCGCAATGGTTTGAAACAGATTGAAAAACTTTGTTTTTCGCCTATGAAATCTGCGGCATCACGCATAAAGCCCCGATATCCATCGATCCCGTCAGCGGTATGTACTTCTTTCCTACTTCCTCCCCGCTCTCCCATACATGCTCTTGGATTTCACATTCCCACATCAAGCGGATCGAAGCCGCAGCCCATCAGTGCACAAACCTTACCTTCAAAAATGGCCACACACTTACCTTGGACGTGTCGTATGGATCGATGATGAATCAGGTCCAGCGCACTGCCCAGTATCGTTTTCTTCTGGATAAGCGAATCAGGCATTTGTGGAAGTATGGCGGGGATCAGATTGCGGAGCCTTTTGGGTGAGTTCCATCAGGATAGCCTCGACTTTCTTCCGTATAGCCGGGTTGAAATAGTTGCGCTTTTCCTCACATTCCTTCGTGATGAACAAAAAGGTGGTGAACGCGTCGTTTTTCTCCGTCGTTACAATCTGCATATTGTGCCGGCGGAGCTCGATGCGCAGCTGACGGCGCTCCTCCAATGCGGTTTTCTCCATTGCTTGTAATGTATGTAACAGATGCGCTTTTATCTTGTGCTTTCCCTCTTCCACAATCCGGATATCTTGCTGCAGGACAACAATGGCCATGGATAGAAACAGAAACCGGGATCCCAGCTTATATTCCGACTCACTAAGACAACGCATATGCCTTTCCTCCTAACGCGAACGTGCGTTCTATTATATCCTATTGCTATGCAAAGTGAAAACAGGATAGTACAGGTAATTTATAAATTACTAACCAAATGCAGGAAAAGAAGGGGTCATCCTGTCGGACTTTGCAGGCTCGGGCTTTTTTGTTTAAAATGGTAAAAAGATGTTTTTTGCTGGGAATAGGAGAATGGTTAGATGGTCTTAGGTTTTGGATGGAACGATTTGCTGGAAATGTTCCGCAACGGAACATGGGACGATTATGTCAAGTCCCTGCTTGATCGATATGAAAATCTGGGTCCTATACCCGGCATATTGCTTCCTTACTTGGAAGCTTTCCTGCCGTTTCTGCCGCTTGTTGTATTCGTACTTACGAATACAGTGGCTTATGGCCTGCTATGGGGCTTCCTTTATTCGTGGGTGGGTACGTCACTTGGGGCAATCACGGTCTTTTGGCTGATCCGAAGGTACCGCCACACACGCATGATCAATTGGTTGCGCCACAACAAGCAAGTAAAGAGAATAACAGAGTGGCTGGATCGTCATGGTTTTGGCCCGCTATTCATTTTGTTATGCTTCCCATTTTCCCCGTCGGCTATCATCAATGTCGTCGCTGGGCTATCAAAAATCAGTCTGCAGCAATTTGCGCTCGCTGTATTCCTAGGGAAGGCACTGATGATTTTCTCGATAGCTTTCGTAGGGGACAGCCTGACGTCATTTGCGGAAAATCCGATAAAGACTGTCATTGTTGCTGTGGCAATCATCCTGTTTTGGATGATAGGAAAGTACGTCGAGGGAAGGCTGAAAAAGAAAAACGGGAAGATGGAGCGGTCGGATAAGGATTAAAGCCATCCAAGCCGGGGTAAAGGTGTTGCAAAACACCTACACCGGAGGAAAGCACATATGAAAAACAAAATACGCTGGAAGCATGTTTTCCTGCTTGTCGGCATCGTGCTTGTGCTCTTCTGTTTCAAAGAATTGATTTTTGCGGATTACAGAGTGGAAGGAGAGTCGATGGAGCCGACTTTGCAGGATGGCAATTTTTTGATGGTGAACAAGTTCATGGATGATGCAAGCAGTATCCAGCGTTTCGATGTCATTGTGTTCCACGCTACAGAAGATGAAGATTACGTGAAACGTGTCATCGGAATGCCAGGCGATTCACTGGAGGTCAGAAATGACAGGCTGTTTGTAAATGGGGAATACAGGCCGGAACATTATTTGGAGGACTATCGCGATGATGTCGAGGGCCAATTGACGTATGATTTTACATTGGAAGATGTCACCGGGCGGACAACAGTACCGGAAGGAATGCTGTTTGTCATGGGTGATAATCGCAGGGACAGCCTGGACAGCCGCTCATTCGGTTTCATTCCGATCGAGCAGGTAGTCGGGAAAGTTGACGCCCAATTCTGGCCGATGTCCGCATCCGGACTTGGCGCTTAGCTCCTTATCTTGGATAAGGGGCTTTTCCAATATATGCAAGCGAACAAATGTGCGTATCTGTTTTCCTTTCAACCGGGGAACATGATAAAATAAGATTACTAGTTTGGGAGACAGGAGTGAAGTTTAACATGGGGGTACGTTTTATCATCGGTCGGTCCGGAGCAGGGAAAAGCCGGGCCTGCCTGGATGAGATAGCAGCCAAATTGAAGGATGATCCAATGGGACCGAATATTTTTTATCTCGTTCCGGATCAGATGACGTTCCAGCAAGAACAGGCGCTTATCAGGCAAACAGGTGTGGAAGGCAGCATCCGTGCACAGGTGTACAGCCTGTCGCGGCTGGCTTGGTATATTTTGCAGGAGACAGGCGGTGCGACCAAGCAGTTCATCACCTCGACCGGTATCCAGATGATGCTCCGGAAAATCACCGAGGAACGTAAATCCGACTGGAATGTCTTCCAAAAAGCAATCGAGAAGAATGGTTTTATGGGGCAGCTGGAAAGCATGATCACAGAGCTGAAGCGATATCGTGTTACACCGGAGCTTCTCCATGCCCAGATACAGGAAATGGAGCAGTTTCAACAGCAGCATTCCCCTGAACGTACGCTTCGGGATAAGCTGGAGGATATCAGTTATATTTACGATCGCCTGACTGCGCTTTTACGAGATAAATATATTGACAGCGAGGATCAGCTGCATATATTGGCATCCAAAATCCCGCTGTCGCGTTCTGTCAAAGGATCGG
Source organism: Terribacillus jepli (assembly GCF_047228925.1). Lineage (NCBI taxonomy): Bacteria > Bacillati > Bacillota > Bacilli > Caryophanales > Bacillaceae > Terribacillus > Terribacillus jepli. The sequence continues at coordinate 225,370 of NZ_JBFEGH010000003.1, forward strand.
AGATCTATCTGGATGGTTTCCATCAATTCACCCCGCAGGAGCTGGAGGTTATCGGTGCACTGATGACAGAAGCGGACCAAGTGACAGTGACGCTTACTTTGGATGGGGCAAACCGCCAGGATGTCGATGAGCTTGATTTGTTTGCACGCACACATGACACCTTTCTGCAAATCAAACAGACAGCACAGGAGCGAAATGTGCCGATTACCTCTATCGAGCAGCTGAGTCCCGAGGATGGACGTTTCGGTCATAATCCTGCCTTCTTGCATTTGGAGGAGCATTTGGAAACACGCCCGGCACCATCATTGAAAGGAGAAGTGCCGATCACGCTGGCGCAGGCAGTCCACCCGAGGGCGGAGGTCGAAGGTGTGGCGCAGGAAATCGTCACGCTTGTACGGGAGAAAGGCTACCGTTATCAGGACATCGCGCTGCTTTTAAGACAGGCTGATGTATACCATGAGCTGATCGAAACCGTGTTTGCGGATTATCATATCCCGGTATTCATCGACCAGAAAAAGCCGATGATCCACCATCCGCTGCTGGAACTGATCCGTTCCGGAATGGAAGTCGTCGATGGGAATTGGCGTTATGAAGCTGTGTTCCGCGTCTTGAAAACCGGCTTCATCCCATCGAGTGATGAAGCTTATCCGCTGACAGAAGAAGCGATAGATGAATTGGAGAATTATTGCCTGGAATACGGCATCCGCTCCAGGGATCGCTGGCTGCAAAAAGAAGATTGGATCTTCCAGCGCTTCCGCGGCTTTGAAGCGACGCGGCAGACTGATAAGGAACGGGAAACGCAAAAACGGATCAATCATTATCGCCGTCAAGTGGCGGATGCGATGAAGAGATTCGATCGGAAGCTGCGGGAAGGCAAGACATTCCGTGAACGCTCGATTGCAGTCTATGATTGGCTGGAGCAGCTGAAAGTTCCGCAGCGCCTTGAGGAGATGCAAGTCATTTTCGACGAGCGCGGTGAATTGGAGAGAGCAAGGGAACAAGATCAGGTCTGGGACGCAGTGCTTCAGCTGTTGGATGAAGCCGTGGAGATAGTCGGACAGGAGCGTGTTTCCCTGCAAGTTTTCCGTCACACGATGGAGACCGGATTCGAATCGCTGGAATTTGCCCATATCCCGCCCAGTCTGGATCAGGTGATTGTCGGAACGATCGATCACAGCAAGGTGAGCGGGTTGAAATGTGCGTTCCTGCTAGGAGTCAATGAAGGTGTGTGGCCGATGAAGCCAAAGCCTGACGGACTCATCAGTGAAGAGGATAGGGAAATGCTGGCAGTGTACGGCTTGCAGCTTGCAGCTGGGGGTAAACGTCAGCTGCTGGATGAAAGCTTTTATATGTACCTTGCTTTCACAGCGGCAAGTGAGCGGCTGTGGGTAAGCTATCCGATCAGTGATCAGGAAGGAAAGGCAAAAATGGCGTCTAACCTCGTGCAGCGCATGAAGGATCTATTCGTTTGGTGTTGTGACGAACGTATGCTCCAGGATCCGGAAGATAGTCTGGAAACTGCACGTTTTGTGGCGACGATCGATCAGAGCCGATCGGCGCTTACGACACAGCTTGCGCGTAAAATGCGCAGCTATCCGGTCCATCCGATCTGGGATAGCGTGCTGAATTGGTTCATTCGCCATGAAAGCGAGGAGGAACTGACAGGAAGGATTCTGCAAAGCCTCTTTTATCGAAATGAGACAGAAGACTTGGCAGAAGAGACAAAGGAACAGCTTTTCCCGAAAAAGGTGAAAGCAAGTGTCTCACGCTTGGAAACATACTACCGGTGTTCGTATCAGCATTTTGCCAAATACAGTCTCGGTTTGGAAAACAGGCGGACTTATAAACTGGACGCCCCGGATATCGGGCAGCTTTTCCATGAGGCGTTGAAGCAGATCACCGATTGGGTGCAGCTGGAAGGAAGGAATTATGCCCAGCTTAATCGGGATGATGCGGCAGGTTACGCGAAACGGGCCATGGGGAACCTTGCGCCTGTGCTGCAGAACCAAATCCTTCATAGCTCCAATCGGTTCAAGTATATCCAGCAGAAGCTCCAGGAGATCATTGCCCGTGCTGCCTATACACTGAGTGAGCAAGCAAGGCAGAGCAAGTTCTCCCCTGTAGGGCTTGAACTCGATTTCGGTGAGGAAAAAACACTGCCTCCGATTGAGATCACATTGCCGAATGGCTACGATGTGCAATTGAGAGGGAGGATCGACCGGGTTGACAAGGCGATCGATCAGGAAGAGCTGTTCCTTCGTATAATCGACTATAAATCCAGCAGCAAAGCGCTGAATTTGACGGAGGTTTACTATGGCCTGGCTCTTCAGATGCTCGCCTATCTGGACGTTGTCCTGTCACATTCGGAAGAGTGGTTAGGTCTCAAGGCTACTCCTGCAGGTGTGCTGTATTTCCATGTGCATAATCCGCTGATCTCTCAATCAAGCAGATCACAGGTTGATATCGAAGAAGAGATTTTCAAGAAATTCAAAATGCAAGGCATGCTTCTGGAGCAGGAATCGGTTGCCCGGATGATGGATACATCGCTTGAATCAGGTATGAGCAAAATCATCCCGGCAGGTTTGAAAAAAGACGGAGGCTTCCGAGCAGGTTCCCAGACAGCGGATCAAGATACCTTCCGCGCCTTGCAGCAGCATACTAGATTTTTGATGGAGCAGGCAGGACTGGATATCACCAATGGCGGTGTGCATTTGAATCCATATCGGCACCATGATCAAAGTGCGTGCACGTTCTGCGATTTCAAGGCAGTTTGTCAATTCGATGCCTCGCTTGCCGGCAATAAATACCGCACAATTAAAGATATGAAGGATGAAGAAGTATTGAACAGCATCAAGAAGGAGGTGGAACGACATGGTGAAATGGACTAAGGAACAGCAGCTGGCCATCGATGCCAAAGGACATGATATTTTGGTAGCAGCAGCAGCGGGTTCGGGTAAGACGGCTGTCCTCGTCGAACGGATCATCCAGAAGCTTGTCAATCAAGAGGATCCGGTGGACATCGATCAGCTGCTTGTCGTGACGTTTACGAATGCAGCAGCACAAGAGATGCGCAGCAGGATCGGGTCGGCTCTTGAAAAAGCACTGGAGGAAAATCCGTCTTCCCAGCACCTTCGCAAGCAGCTGTCCTTGTTGCAGCACGCATCCATTTCCACGCTGCACTCGTTCTGCCTGGATGTCGTGCGCAAATATGCGTATTTACTGGATTTGGATCCTGGTTTCCGAATCGCAGATGATCTGGAAGCAGATTTGATTCGCCAGGAAGTCATAGGCGAGTTGCTCGAGGAATGGTATGGCAAGGAAGGCGATGAGCAAGCGGCTTTCTTTGGCGTAGTCGATCGCTTCAGCAATGACCGCAATGACTTGGAAGTAGAAGATCTGATTCTGAAATTATATGATTTTGCTACCCAAAATCCGTATCCGGAGGCATGGCTGGATGAAATGGCGGAGCTGTATAATGTTTCAGCGGTGGAGGATGAAAACGATCTTCCTTGGCTGCAAGTATTGAAGCGGGAGGCGAATGATCAGCTGCAGGCCATGCTGCAGGAAGCCGATCAGGCACTCGCACTGACACGCGAGCCGGATGGCCCGTATCATTATGCAGAAACTTTCGAAGCGGAAAGGAATTTCATTGCTGAAGCGCAGAGTCTTGTCGGAGGCAGCTGGAATGAGGCTGTGAATTTCATCAAAGAGCAATCATTCGGCAGACTTCCGGGTAAAAAGATCGAATGTGACGATACGAAAAAAGCACAGGCGAAGGCACTGCGAGATTCCTATAAAAAGAGATGGGGGAAGCTTGCCGGGGACTGGTTTGCCCGGAAGCTGGAGGTCTATTTGGCAGATATGCTCGAGCTTTATCCGTCGATTCAGCAGCTGGCTTTGCTCGTCAAGCAATTCCGCAGCCGTTATCAATTGGAAAAACGGGAACGGGCATTGGTCGATTTCTCTGATTTGGAGCATTTTTGTTTGGAGGTGTTGATCGATGATGACAGCACACCAGATAAAATCGTTCCGTCAAGCATTGCTGAAAGTTATCAAAGCCGGTTCAAAGAATTGCTTTTGGACGAATACCAGGATACGAACCTTGTACAGGAAACGCTTGTCACACTGATTTCCGATCGCAAGGGAAGCGGGAATATGTTCATGGTCGGGGATGTCAAACAAAGTATCTACCGCTTTCGTCATGCTGAACCGACATTGTTCCTGAATAAATACAAGGCATTTTCCGATCCGGAAAATGCTGGCATGCGCATCGATTTGGCCAGCAACTTCCGCAGCCGCCAGCAAGTGCTGGATGGAGCGAACTATATCTTTCGCCAGCTGTTTTCCGAAGATGTCGGAGAGATGCAGTATGAGAAGGAAGCCGAGTTAATCTACGCGAACAAAATGTATGATGAACTGAAGCATGATGATACCGATGTGGAGCTGGTGATCATCGATCGTGATGGTACGGAAGAAACAGAAGAAGCCGACACCGACACGGAAACGGTGGAGGATTTGGAGAAAGCTCAGCTGGAAGGTCGCGCATATGCCAGTATGATTCAGCAATGGATCGGTCATGAAGGCCACGGGGCGATGCAAGTTGTCGATAAAGCCACGCAGCAGCAGCGCGATATCCAATATCGGGATATTGTCATCCTCCTGCGTTCCATGACTTGGGCGCCAAGCATCATGGAAGAACTCAAGCAGCAAGGCATTCCGGTTTATGCGGAGCTTTCGACAGGTTATCTTGACGCTATCGAAATCAAAGTAATGATGAGTGTGCTTAAGATTATCGATAATCCGCTGCAGGATATACCATTCGCTGCTGTTTTGCGTTCACCCATCATCGGTCTGAAAGAAGATGATCTGGCCAAAATCAGATTGGCAGATCAGCGGAGCAGCTATTATGAAGCAGCCAGGTCGTATGCCAAGATTGCCAATGACGCAATATCCGTCAAAATTGAACGGCTCATGGAGTGGCTGCGCTCCTGGAGGATGGAAGCAAGACAAGGAGCATTGTCAGCGTTGATTTGGTCCATCATGCGCGAGACGGGATACTATGATTTTGTAGGCGGCATACCAGGCGGAAGGCAGCGTCAAGCGAATCTGCGTGCCCTTTATGATCGGGCGCGTAATTACGAAAACACATCATTCCGCGGACTTTTCCGCTTCGTGAAGTTTATTGAGCGCATGGAAGAACGCGGAGATGATCTGGGAGCTGCGAAGGCATTGGGTGAACAGGAAGATGTTGTCCGGATCATGACCATCCATAAAAGTAAAGGACTTGAGTTTCCTGTCGTCATCACTGGTGCAATGGATAAAACATTCAATCAGCAAGATCTGAGGGAACGCTATTTACTGCATAAAGATCTAGGGTTTGGCAGTAAATACATCGATCCAGTGAAGCGGCTCATGTATCCGACCTTGATTTATCACGCATTGAAGGCAGAGAAACAAAGGGAATCACTAGCCGAAGAGATGCGGGTCCTTTATGTTGCGTTGACTCGTGCCAAGGAAAAACTGGTCATGGTCGGCAATGTTGCATCTTTGGAGAAGAAGCTTCAGAAATGGCGGCAGGTTGCCGATCATCCATCCTGGGTATTGCCTTCGCATTACCGATTGGAAGCAACCTCCTATATGGATTGGGTCGCACCGGCCCTGCTGCGGCATGAACAAGCGATGGAGCTCAGGGCAGCGGAACTTTCTTTGCAGCTGCCGGCTGAAATTACAGCTGACCGTTCGAAATGGAGGATCCGTCTCCAAGAAAGCAAAGATTATCTCATCCCACAAGCGCAAGCGGAAGAAGCCAATCAAGAGCTGCTTCAGCGTATCACGGATTGGAAATCTGGTAATGAGGATGCAGATTGGAAAACAGAAGTAGAGAACCGTCTGGCTTATCAATATGCGCATTCCGAGGCAACAAGATTCCGAGCGAAACAGACAGTGACGGAAATCAAGCGGCAGCGGGAAATACGGGACAGCTACAGTGATATTCGAATGGTGAACCGGATTCAGAAAAGAGCTCCGATAGCAAGCAGGCCCCGTTTCCTGCAGGAAGCAAAAGAACTCACGCCAGCTGAACGAGGCAGTGCAGTTCATGCTGTCATGCAGCAGCTGGATATCCGGAAGGAATGGGATAAGCAGAAGCTCGAAGAGTACCTGCAAGAACTGGTGGAAAAGGAATTCTTGCAGCAAGAGGCAGTCGCATCAATCGATGTGGAGCGAATCCTTGATTTCCTCGATTCTCCAATAGCGGATCGTCTGCGTCATGCTGAGCACTTTTATCGGGAGACGCCATTCACACTGGCACTCCCGGCAAATGAACTGTACAATGACTGGACCGGCGCAGCTTCTGACAAGGTTGTCGTGCAAGGGGTAGTCGATCAGATCATTGTAGAGGAAGATGGACTTGTGCTGCTGGATTACAAGACAGATACTCTATATGGAGATGATCCGACCAGGAGAGCTGAGATCCTGACAGAGAAATACCGGGTGCAGATCGAATTGTATGCTCTAGCAATCGAACGGATCTGGAAGAAGCCAGTCAAGGAAAAGTATCTCTATTTCTTTGACAAAGGATTTTTGCGGCAAGTATAAGATGAGGCTAAGAAGCGTTTTAGCCAAATGAAAACCCGAACTAAAACGTAAATCTTCACATAAAGATTTACGTAAGTTCGGGTTTTTAACTAGAATCTACATTAGCGTAGGCAGAATAAAATACCAAGCACGATGTTAAGCTGCCGAAGCCCTCTTTGTCCAACGGGAACAGCGCGAGATGGAGACCACGCAGTGGCGATCTTTCCAGGAGGCTGAGTCCGTGCCCGTGGAGAGCGGAGTGTTCTGCCGGAGCGGTGCTTAAGAGTATTGTTCGCTTTTAAACACCAGCATTTTAGGTATGTCCCAGTCTCTTGTTAATTTGGTCGCAGATGCCTTTCCAGTTCATAATAATCCATTCCGTGCCCAGTGACATCCGCCAGGTGCTTCAAATAATCGAGTAACTGAATCCGGTCAGCACGGTAGAATGCAGTTTGCGGAATGTGCAGGATAGTATCCTGGGCAAATTCCCAGATGGTGGAATAGTTTTTTTCGGAAATGGAATCAGCCATCCGGATGAAAATTTGAATCATTTCCACAATCAAGAGATAGTCCTTTTGCGTGTAATGCCGAATGCGGCCAAAACCTTCATGCAGATAAGTGGAAAAAGTCACCGCATTATAAACGACGCGTGTCTGCTTATCTTCATCCTGCAAATAAGGATGCAATGTGGTCGATGCATCCATATTGATCATCAAATCGGCCATTTGATGAAAAGTATTGATAGCGGAAGTAGGATCATCATTTCCGATGGATTTGATGGCAATCTCACTTAACTTGTTCATGCTCATATCCACGTCCTGGATTTCTGAACGTTTATGTCCGATTTGGATCAAGCTATTATATTTTTCGATTTTCAGATCTTGGGCACCTGGTCCGCGATAACTGAACAAACGGTTGCCCTTCAAGACGTAATCGCCGGCCTTTGCATCCAGCCTTACGACAACATCGTCTTCTTTGGCTTGCTTGATCATGTCGACAAAATTGATTAGCTGGACATAACCTGAATCGGAAGCTTTATAGGTATAGCCTGAATAATCTTCAAAAGTATAACCGGGCTCATCGCAGCGGTATGGCTCCAATTCATCTATCAAAGTGGATTGAATGATCCTTTCCGACTCGCTTTTCATTGCATCCACAACATTATGGATTTGCATCCAAGTCGTCGTATGGTTGACAAAAATAGCAAAGGCGATGACAGCTGCCAAGGTGACAAGTGTACAAGAAATCGGTACGGCGGTGAAATAATCTCTGGAGCTGTTCGTTACGAATAAGAAAGAGATTAGCATAAAGACAAAGCTCCCGTAAAAGAGACCAAGAATATGCTGTGTCGTCCGATCCGAAATGAAGTTGAAGAGCATGCGTGGCGAATACTCGGAACTGAAGCTAGTCAAAGCGACCAATATAGAGTTCAATGTATAGGCAGCCAGCAGCAATGTACCGCTGACGAGCGCGCTTACGAGGGTACCGGTATTGGAAGCAGAAGCATTAAAGAAACCAGTAGTTTTGGTAGGCAGATCGAAATACAGATCCAATAATAATGGAATTGCTACGAGAGCAAGTGTCCCCGTTATATAGAGAGCCGGCATCATCCAGAGATTGAGCTGCACTTCGTGTTTGCGCTGCCTGCTTGTCATATGCAGATATTTTCTGATAGGTCGAGGGAATAGTTTGATAAACATAAAGGACGCCTCTCTTTTGGGTTTGATCATAAGATTGTACCCTACATTCCAAAACGGCAAACCCTTGCCGGTCGAATGAATACCTGGCTCTTTGAGCGGGTAGAGTAAGAGCAGGAAGGAGGGGGACGATGGCTGATATCAAACAGGAAAAAGGGAGATTTTATCTTGGCGATAGCGAACTGCCCGATGCAGAGGTGACATTCAGGGAAACAGATGATATTGTCATTGAACATACGATGGTAGTCGAAGGTAAACAAGGTTCAGGTATCGGAACGGACTTGATCGATCATGTAGTGGCATATGCGAAGGGAAAAGGAAAGCAAATTGTTCCGGTTTGTACTTTTGCACAAGAAGTTTTGAGCTCGGATAAGAAATATGATGGGGTATGGGAAGGACCATTATAAGAAAGAGTGACTCGCAGCATACGAGTCACTCTTTTTTTAATTATTGATATATTTTTCGTAAACGGCACCGAAATCATGTGCATGATATTTAGCTTTTGTCGAGGATAACCATTCAAAGCCGAATTCTGTCAGTTTGCGGTATGTGTCATCCAATGTGCCGTCCGTGTACCGGGACTGCTGCAGGATGGCGGCTGCTTTATCCAAGCTCGTATGGGCCATGTCCGTATATAAATTGTTTTCATAATTGATTTCCGCAATGCGCAACAGCGCTTTATAAAGATCCTTCAGCTGATCGATTTGATCCTTCTTCACATCGATGCTGATCACCTGGTTATCGATGGAGAACTTAATCTCTATATCGAGATCAACTTTTCCGGCCGTTTCCAAGTAAACATTGCTGATGCGATGCTGCAAATACGGATACCGGCGGAGTGTGCGCTTGGATGATACTGCACTTTCGCCGTCGACATGAATGATGGCAAGGTTCGTGAAGCAGTATTCGTCCTGTTTCGTTTTGATCAGGAAGTATATCTTTTCATTATCTTCGTTCATCACATAATCATCGGCATCTGTCTTATCATAGTCACGTGGGGAAATGATCGTACCAATGTCGGAAAGACCTAAAGCATCGGAAGCCAGTTTCTTAAACATAAATTAACCCTTTCTGCTATGTAGCGTGTGATATACTAATTTTAGCAATTCTGACAGAGGTCATCCATATTGTTTTGGTAAATGATCCATCTGTACTAACGAAAGGCGGAATGAAATGAAAGATAAAATAAGACCTATGCCGCAGACAAAACGGCTCCACTGGATTGATGCTGCAAGAGGTGCAGCGATTTTGGGGATTTTCATGGTGAATGCTCCCTCATTCGGATCCCCGTATTATATGCCAGGCTTTGATTCACCTGAATGGGATTCACAGCTGGATAGCTTTTTATTGGGCGGCATCGATATTTTCTTCCAAGCGAGCTTTTATACGTTATTCTCCATCCTGTTTGGTTTCGGGATGCAGCTTATATTCGACAGCCGGAAACGCGACGGCATCAAGCCAGGCTGGTTTCTTAGCAGAAGGATGCTTGTACTGCTTGTGCTTGGGGCGATTCATGCATTCTTGATTTGGCATGGAGATATTCTTTTTACATATGCGATTCTTGGATTATTGCTGATTCCTTTTCTTTACACACCGAGATGGGTATTGCTGATGATGATACCAATCTTGCTTATTCCTTCAATCCTATTAAGCACTTTGTCCGTTTGGAGTGCTCCTTTGCTTGGAATTGATGTGGAAGAAATGATGTTGGTTATGATGGACATCGAAAATAAACTTGCTGTGTACGGGAATGGTACGTATACAGAAGTTTTGCAGCAGAACATGGTTGACTGGCGGACAGCTAATTGGGTTGGCGGAATCATAAGCAGTGTATTCATGCTGCTGCCATTAATGATGCTAGGTGCCTATCTTGCCCGTGTGAAGCTGTTCCATGATCCAGTGGCGAATCGTCGCAAGCTGATTTGGATGACGGTGATTACTGGATTTCTTTTCCTTGTATTCAAAGCAGGCCCTTATTTGATCGGTACGCCGTATTGGCTGACCATTATCCAGGATTCGATTGGCGGACCAGCGTGTGCGTTGTTTTATCTTTCTGTCATAACACTTGTTGCAAATCTTCCGGTATTCAGCTGGATTGCTAGGCAGTTGAGCTACGTCGGCCGCATGTCTTTGTCTAATTATCTATTCCAATCTGTTTTGATGTTCGTATTGTTCTATGGAGTTGGTTTTGGTTTATATGGACAATTTTCTTTGCTTGGTTTTGTTGGCTTTGTTGTCGGTGTATTTGTAATCCAAGTGACCATAAGCCGCATTTGGCTCCGATTCTTTACTTTCGGTCCAATCGAATGGCTGTGGCGCATACTGACATATGGTAAGATTCAGCCGCTGCGGAAGAAAAATATGCAACGTGTGTCTTGATGCCGAAATAAAGGGAATCATGGTATGATGGACGAGTACTTATCAAAAGGAGGCACACCCAATGGACGGAATGATACTTACACATATAATCGGCTGGGGGCTGGGACTCTTGCTTTTCTTTATCGCACTTGTTCTATACAGTGAGAAAAAGAAGAAACAAGCAACAATCCCGCATATGATCCTTCGGCTGGATTATCTGCTTATCCTGTATACCGGATTTGTTTTATTATGGAGATATTTCGACGAGGATGGTTCTTCCTTTACCGTTCAAGCGATCATCAAGGGCATTGCTGGCCTTATCGTCATCGTTTGCATGGAGATGATCCTTGTGAAATTAAAGAAAGAGAAGTCTGCAAAAGCTTGGTGGATCATCTTCTTCATTGCACTGGTCATCACATTACTTCTTGGCTTCGGTATCCTTCCGATGGGATTCCTTCCATAAGCCTGCCTACTAAGGCAGGTTTTTTCTTTTGCTCACGTTTAGCGCAACTTTTCATATGTTGTAGAAGTAACGGCTTAATATATGACATAGGCGAGAAAAGGAGTAGAGCGGGCATATGTGCGGTATTACCGGGTGGGTTAATTTCAAACGGAATTTGGTGCAGGAGCAACCTGTCATCCAAAGAATGGCTCAGACATTATCGAAACGGGGGCCGGATGAGTATAACGATTGGGGCGCATCACATGTCCTGTTCGGTCACCGACGTCTGATTGTAGTGGATGCTGCTGGAGGCAAACAGCCGATGCAGCATAGCGATGAACGCGGTACTTATACATTGGTTTACAATGGGGAACTGTACAACACAGAAGATATCCGGAAGGAATTGAAGCAGCGGGGGTGGTCCTTTCACGGACATTCCGACACGGAAGTGCTGCTGAAGAGCTATATCGAATGGAAAGAAGCGTGCGTTGAAAAATTCAATGGCATCTTTGCATTCGCCATTTGGCATGATAAAACAGAAACACTCTTTTTCGCAAGAGACAGATTGGGTGTAAAACCGCTTTTCTATATGGAACAGGATGGCGGACTGCTGATCGGTTCAGAATTGAAAGCAATACTGGCTCATCCGGAAGTGGAAGCAGTCCTTGATGAAGAAGGAGTTTCAGAGGTATTATCGTTGGGGCCATCGCGGACACCCGGTCATGGCGTTTTCAAAGGTATCAAGGAATTACGGGCGGCTCATATTGGGAAATTCGATAGAAATGGCTTGAAACTGACTCGTTATTGGAATGTAGAAAGTAAAGAGCATACAGATAATATAGAAGAAACTGCTGCAAAAGTGAGGGAACTGCTGACAGATGCAGTTATCCGACAGCTCGTTTCAGATGTGCCGCTTGGCACCTTTTTATCAGGCGGAGTCGACTCCAGCGCGATAACGGCAATTGCTGCGAATCACTATAAAGAAACAGGCAAAGGCCCGCTTTCGACATTTTCGATTGACTTCGATGGGAACGATACATTTTTCAAGAAAAGCGATTTTCAGCCGGCGAGTGACCAGACGTTTGTCGAGAAGATGCAAAAAGCCTTTGGCACGAATCATAAAACATATGTGATGGATAATCTTCTCCTTGCTCAGTCGCTCAAAGAAGCGGCCATTCTCCGGGATTTGCCCGGTATGGCGGATGTGGATGCCTCCCTGTTCTGGTTCTGTGAACGCATCAAAGAAAATGTTACAGTAGCTTTGTCAGGAGAATGCGCAGATGAAATATTCGGCGGGTACCCGTGGTTTTATCGGGAGGATGACTTGAACAGGGAAGGCTTTCCTTGGATTCGTTCCGCTGAAGTACGTAACGGTCTGCTGAAGAAAGAATGGCAGCAGACACTGGATTTGCATGGCTATATGCTGGATAGGTATCAGGAAACAATCGATGAAACGCCATTGCTGCCGGGAGAGGAAGCAGAGGCAGCAAAACGGCGGCAAATGTTTTACTTGAACATGCACTGGTTCATGCCGACTTTGCTGGACAGAAAGGACCGGATGAGCATGGGTGCAAGCTTTGAGGCTCGTGTACCGTTTAGTGATCACCGTTTGGTGGAATACGTATGGAATATCCCATGGGAAGTAAAGACATATGGCAACAAGGAAAAAGGTATACTCCGGAAAGCACTCGAAGGTATCCTGCCGGATGAAGTGCTCTACCGGAAGAAGAGTCCATACCCTAAAACGCATAACCCAGTCTATACTGCAGCAGTCGTCCAGTGGATGGAAGGGATCCTCCAAGATGATGAAGCAAGGTTATTTGACTTATTCGATCGTCAAGCAATCACAGCATTAGTCAAAAGTAAAGGGCAGGATGTAACGGCACCTTGGTTCGGTCAATTGATGACAGGGCCGCAGCTGCTCGCGCATTTGGGCCAAATCGATTTCTGGCTGCGGCATCATGATGTGAAGATACGTGTCTGACTCTGGGAGCTATTTCGGCTCCTTACATAGTAAACTATTTTCTTTCGGTCGGATTTCGGCTATAATGATTCGCAGGCTTTTGCGCGGGAATAGCTTTCGGGCGTTCTGCGCAAGCTTTTTAATGGATGGGACTTATAAGGAGGTACATAATTGTTCTATTTTGAAGTAAAACGTTTCGTGGTCGTCATATTCGGTGCTTTACTCAATGCAGTTGCGCTGAACTTCTTCCTGATACCAGCAAGTGTGTATGGCAGCGGATTTACTGGAGCTGCACAGCTTTTATTCGATTTTTTTGCACAAGTCCTAGGCATCACCTCGATTGGCACAGGAATATGGCTGTTCCTTTTGAATGTTCCGGTAGCAATCTTAGGCTGGATGAAGGTGGGCAAAGGATTTACGATATATAGTCTATTTTCGGTAGCTTGTATGACCGTCTTGCTGGAGCTGCTTCCGATTCATGCTTTATCGGATGATATCATCCTGAATGCAGTCTTCGGGGGCGTCATTGCCGGAGTCGGTGTCGGTTTGACATTGAAATGGGGAGCTTCCACCGGAGGGATGGATATTGTCGTCATGATTTTATCCCGTCTCAAAGATAGACCAGTCGGCACATACTTCTTGCTATTGAATGGGATCATCATAATTCTTGCTGGTGTCCTTAATGAACCAGCGAATGCTCTGTATACTTTAGTCACCCTGTATGTCTCCACTCGGGTGATCGATGCGATTCATACGCGCTATGAAAAAGTAACGGCCATGATTGTCACTACCAAAGCGGACGAGCTGTCCAAAGCCATCTATAAAAAGATGGTGCGCGGAATTACGATCATTCCCGTCAAAGGCGGATACACACAACAAGACAAAAATATGCTCATGCTCGTCATTACCCGTTATGAATTATATGATTTGGAACACATCATCAAGGAAGTGGATCCATCCGCTTTCATGAATGTTGTCGAAACAGCAGGCATCTACGGATTCTTCCGTAAAGATAAGTAAAAGCTGAGGAGCCAGTATGCTCCTCAGCTTTTTTTAATAGCCTGCTTCTTCCATGACGGCGACGACTTTTGCGGAAAGCTCGTCCCAATCTGCGTTCGGCAGTTTGTTGATGGTAATGAAGTTTTGGAAGCCGAATACATTATCGACACCTTCAACTGTCATCAGCTGATTCATGATGTCATATTCGCTTGTTTGTCCAGGCATGACGGATACGCTGCCATTGCCTTCAAAGATAATTTTATCAGTAGTGAATTTCTTCGCATTCGGATTCGGGGTATTCTCAACTCTTACACTCATGCTATTGACCTCCTAGCGTCCATACTTATCCCTATCATAGCAGATAGCAGGAAAATAAAAAAGCGTGAAATGACTTGGGCAGCGGTAAAGAAGGAGAGAAGTGGATGGTATTCCCTGTAGGGGTCATTGGCGGGGATGGTGCTGTCAGGTTGGATGTATCTTTGGCAGCTTATGACCGGCAATAAGTTTTTTACGTCCCGTGGATCATGGAGGTTGATTGGAGTGGGTCCATGCTCTATCTTTTTCACATGATTATTTCCTGGGCAATTGTCCTTGTTTATCTGGAACAAAAGGCTGATCGCTTTTGGGATGAGGATACGGCCTCTGTTTATTTCCTTTATCCTGTATTCGCTCAGCAGTCTGTGCCTGCTGAGGATGATTGGCGTGCATGCATAATCTGGTATGCTGGACATTTATAGTAGCTTATTGATTTATTTTATCATAACAAATTCTGAGGGAGAGGCAGATGCCATGTAGCGTTATGATATAATCAACCTGCAATCTTAGCTATTACACCATGTTAAGTGCAATAAAGATAGAGGTGTGGAGATTGAAGAAATACCAGGAAATTTTCAAAACAAAAATAAATGAAAGTTTTGCGATGTTCAAGCAGCAGGAGACGATTCGCAAAGGAGATCTGTATCAGCTTGTGCACCAAATCAAAGGCACAGGAGCATCCATCGGGCTGGATATCTTGTCTGAAGTTGCAGAAACACAGCTGCTCCACATGACTGATATAGAAGGAGAGCGACTTTCCAAACATATATGGATGCCTATTATAGAAACAATCGAGGCAGCGCTGCAGCAGCAGGCTGAACTTCCACCTCTTCCCAGGGAACTGATCAGGCAGGAACCGGTTCTCCTAATTTCGAGTAACAATGATTGGCTGATGCGAGCGAGGGAACGTATCGAGAAGGAAGGGCTTCAAGTAATTGTAGCAGCAGATAAGGAACGCGCGATAGCGCATCTTTATGACGCTCACCCGCTCATCACGCTGATAAATGGCAACTGGAGGAATCATATTTCCAAGGAAGATACAGCTTACGTGCAGCAAAAGATGTTCTCCTTTGTTATGTTCATTGGCGGTGGACTGAATACTGAAGAAAAGCGGCGTTACTTGCGCAGCGGGATTGCAGATATCATTGATGATCCCGAAGTGGATGATTTGGTGATCGAGCTTATCTTCAATCGTCTTAGGCTACTGGATACAATGGAACAGCGAGTGGTTGTAGATCCTTTGACACAAGTTTATAATCGATCTTTCTTAGCAGGCTTCCCGACTGGTCGTGTGTCGGAATTAGCTTGTGCAGTGCTGGATATTGATAATTTTAAGCAAGTGAATGATACATATGGTCATGCCAGCGGGGATATTGTCCTGCGGAATTTTGCTGCTTATCTAAAAGGTGCCGTACGCGAGGAGGATTATGTGATCAGGTATGGAGGAGAAGAATTCCTTCTGCTAATGCCGGGTCTTTCAGGAGAGATTGCTGCGAGCCGTTTGCGGGAGATACTGGATGGATACATGCATCGACCGCAGGAGCTGAAGCAGACCGCCATTTACACATCCTTTACTGCAGGGGTGGCATCGATAGTAAATGATGAACCCTTTGTGATGGATCGGTTGATTGAACAAGCAGATCAGGCATTGTATTACGGCAAGCGAAACGGAAAGCAGCAAGTGAATATGTATGATTCCAGCCGCCATAACCTGGAAGAGGAACCCTACAAATCTCTTTATCTATCAGTGGTTGATGATGATGGAATCATTCGTTCCCTGCTCCAAGAAAGTCTGGAAGAGCTGCAGATGGATGGATACACGACTAAACTAAGAACTTTTGCAGACGGAGGCTCACTCCTTGACTCTGAGTGGATCAAGCAAGCAGGCAAGCATATCGTTCTCCTTGATGGTGTCATACCGGATATGGATGGGTTGGAAGTATTGACAGCATTACGCCAATTCACGAATGAAAAGAATCTGTTTGTGATGATGCTGACGGGCAGACAGGATAATCAGGACGTAGTAAAAGCACTGGAGCTCGGAGCGGATGATTATATGACCAAACCGTTTCACGTTGAAGAAGTTGCAGCCAGAATCAAGCGGCTGACGCTCCGCACCTAAGAGGTGGAAAAAATGGTAAGGATACATCGAGGTAGCGCAGTGGCTGTCGGCCAGAGTGGAAGCAGCATGCTCGATTATCATGCTTACAGAAAAAACGCAGCAGTCCGATATCGAGGAAACGAAAAAGCGGGCATTTCTTTTATATGGCCAAACCGTTTCGTCCGGCACAACTGATATTGCTTGTTGAGGGTATTCCCGATGCCTGATCACTTTCGCCAATCAATCAAATGGCAGTTTCTTTACATCTTTTTCGCCATGCTGGCGACAATGGTTAGTATGGCGGCTTTTTAAAACATTGTTAAAAACGCGGCGCTCTCTTTTGGTCAAAGTCGATCATTTTGCAAGCGATCCTGCTAAATGGCATATATGAGCAAGCATAAAGAAGCAGATCCACTTGGGATCTGCTCCTTTTTTGTTACTGATCGAGTTTCTGCTGCAAGTCCTGCAAGTGCTGCTTTTCTTCAGCAGTCGCATCGTTATATGCAGATTGGATGGCATCCTGCGTTGCTGCAGAGTCATCCTGGCTCGGCTTATTTGTCAAGCCCTGCACTTTTTGCTTGGCTCTTTCGAAGAAGTTTTCCATCCTAAAACCCTCCATTATGGCTTTCTGATTGCTGCTTCTTCACAGTGTCGCTGAAGCGCTCACGATAGACGAAAACATCGTCATGCTGCCTGACCGATTGCGCTCCTTGACTTGTGAACCGTTTGGATTTACTTCTCTTGCTCATTCGTTACCCCTCCGAACGTCTAAAGAAGTAAAAAGCATAACCGGCTTTACCCGATTACGCTTTTATTTTGCTCCTTGGCAGGAGCAAATATGAGATGTAAAAACTGTTAATTTGCCGGTACTTCCAACTTCAGATAAGTATGCAGGAAGGTAGCGATACCATCTTCCATATTCGATCCTGTTGTATAGTCGGCGATCGCTTTCAATGGACCGATTGCATTGCCCATGGCAACCCCGGCTCCGGCATACTCGATCATTTCCAAGTCATTGTCTTCGTCTCCAAAGGCAATGATATTTTTTTGCGGGATATCGTAGTAATGGGAAATCTTTTGCAGGCCGACTGCTTTGCTCAGGCCTTTTCGGATGATTTCAATGATATGGTACGGTGCTCCCCAGCGGCGATGCTCAATTACTTCCGCATGCTCCTTCTCCAGTGTCTCCCGTATGGAAGCAACTTGGTCTTCGTGCGGGTAAATGAGTAAGGATGTCGGATCATCCTGGAGCAACTGCGTCAAGCTGCCGACTTTGATCGGGTCATCTTCTTCCTCTAAATGGAATAAATCCAATAAATACTGGTCAAAGCGGTCGATATACACATCGTCCATTACTTCAGCGATGATATTTTTTACATTGAGTTTATGGCATGTGTCCACGATTTTCCTTGCAGTGCGAATTGGCATCGGGGAGTGGACAGCGTCCCATTTCTTATCATCAGGATGATGGATGAGTGCTCCGTTGAAATTGACCATCGGAGTGGTAAGACCGAGTTCACGATAATAAGCCAAAGAAGCGCGGTGCGGTCTTCCTGTCGCGATGACGATAACATGACCAGCTCGAATAGCTGCCGCAATAGCTTGTTTATTCTTTTCGGAAATATGCTTGTCATCCGTCAAAAGTGTTCCATCCAAATCAAGTGCTATCAAATGTTTTTCCATTCATTATCACCTCTATATTGTCATTATAGTGTATCCTTCTCTTTCTCATCTGTAAAGAAATCGTCAAGACGAAGGAGTATCGATTTACAAAAGCAGGCTGGACATACTAAGATGAAGCAGTAAGCAGTGGAATACGTTGAAGAGGATGAAGCAAATGATCGTCATTAAAGAAGAAGTCTGGAACGAGGTGCCGGTGCTATGTGTGGAGCAGGCAGGTGCCGAGGATAAAGAACTTCCTGTATTTACATATTTCCATGGTTTCACCAGTGCCAGGGAGCATAATTTGCCAATCGCGTATATGCTGGCAGCCAAGGGCTATCGTGTGTTATTACCGGAGGCGCTTCACCATGGTATTCGGGAAGATAACATAAGCAGCGGCAAACGTCAGATGGAGTTCTTTGCCATCGTAAAAGAAAATCTGCATGATCTGCAGCAGATCCATCAATACGCTTCTGATAAAGGTTTGATTCAGGATGATCGATTTGCTATCGGTGGTACGAGCATGGGCGGTATTACAACATGCGCAGCATTGACACAATTCGATTGGGTCCAGGCTGGCATGGTGATGATGGGATCGCCTAAAATTGCCGCATTCGCTCGCGGGATGGTGGAGGCTGTCAAACAATCCGGCATTGAAATGAACGTATCGGAAGAAGAATTGGAGCAGATGTATACTTCCCTTGAGAAAATCGATCTTTCCCTGCATCCGGAGACGATCGGCAATCGCCCGATGTTCTTCTGGCACGGCGACAAGGATCCGGTCGTTCCATACGTGCATTCGCGCAGTTTTTATGAAACATTAGAGAACAAAGCAGAAAAAAACGAACAGTTCACATATATGACAGAAGAAGGGGCTGGTCACAAAGTCTCCAGAAAAGCGATGCTTGCCGGGACGGCTTGGCTGGAGAAGGTACTGTAGCAGTTTATTTCTATTTTGGTGAAAATATGTTTAAATAGATGCAGATAAACAGTTTTTAACTGGTATGAAGGAGGAGCAGGAATGGATCAGGCGTTGGAAGAAAATATGCTTGGAGCACTGGAGAATGTAATTGATCCTGAGCTGGGAATTGATATCGTCAATCTAGGCCTTGTATACGGGGTAGACATAGATGAAGATGGTACTGGAATTGTTACCATGACATTGACTGCGATGGGCTGTCCGCTGGCTGGTCATATCGAACAGGATGTAAAACGTGTCCTTATGGATATTCCGGAAATAAAGGAAACGAAAGTGAATATCGTTTGGAGTCCGCCATGGTCCAAGGACCGTATGTCCCGCTATGCTAAAATTGCACTCGGGATTCCAGATTGATATCTTGCCCTCCTGCTGAAGCAGGAGGGCTTTTTTGCACGCTCGGCACTTCCCTGGCATAGGCTGATGTTGTAAAGGGGGAAGGTTCATCGTGACAAATTCATATGAACAAACGTATCCGCAATCTCATCACATGATGGATATGTGCAAAAGGCATAAAAATCAGTATGTTCTCGTCCAGTTGATGGATGGGTACCAGCTGGATGGCATCATCTTGGATGTGGATGATGAATATGTCCATCTCGCAATACCAGCAGATGAACAGTATGATTTTGTAGAGGATGACGACGATTATCGTAATCCGTATGGATACCCAGGCTACGGATTCGGATATGGATATGGATATCCAGGCGGCCGTTTCCGTCGGCTTGTTTTACCGCTTGTCGGTTTGGCGGCCCTCAGCTTGATTCCATGGTAAAAGAAAAAACCTTGCCGACTGGCAAGGTTTTATTCATGCTTTTCTCCTTTGGGAAGAACAGCTGATACAGTCCAGACACCTAGACTGAAGACAATAGTCATAACGTAAACGAGTGACATATCGTATGAATCACCGGACATGCTTGTCAGAACGAATGCTACGACAGCACTAAGGACAAACGCCCAAATAATGGTTACGATAAACCGCATTAGTATCACCTCTATCATTCACACATATACATCTATCATAGCAGGTTCCGGCTAAAAAGAAAACGATTCTTGTGCAAATCCTCACATGAATAGGAGGGGTGAGTTTTATGCATTTTCTCGTAAGTCAATGTTATTCCTGGGAGGGATATCATCTGGTCCAGGCACTGTTGGAAGATGGTCACGAAGTGTCAGGTTTGCATGGGGCATCCTTATCAGATAGAGAAGTGCATCTGAGTATGTATCTCGGTCGCCATGCCATGTTCAGCGAAGGTATACAGAAGACGGATTATAAAGCGTATATCAGTTTTTTCGGTTCAGCGGAAAAGGATATCGCAGCGCATCACCACGTGGATATCAGTTATGAAGCAGGAGACGCCTCCAAAATAGGGAATCAAATTTTGCTTCCTATATTATATGGTGAATGGATGCCCAGGGATGAGCATGCATTGAGATGGAATGGAAAACGAATACCGTTTGAGGATGCGTATTTTTGCCGTCATGCGCTCCCTATTAAACCTGTGATGCAAACGATCAGCAAGCTCTTATCAGGAAACAGAGAAATAGAAAGATATCAATTTTATACAAAAGAGGTATGCCCGGAGCAGGAAGATCGCACGGTCATTGCCCTCGCACGTAATATAGCGGATGATTTAGCTGTTTTACACAGACACTATGCACAATACAGCCGCTTTTACAATTGATCCTGCCCCGATCATATTATTTCTTTGAAATGAATTTGACGGCATGGTTTTTCAGGTGTTTTACATATGGAGAAAGCTGCTCGTAGGTTTCCATGATGGTGCCGGCGGTCTCCATTAAATTGAATTCTTTGTTCGAGGCTTCTTTTTTCAGTTCTTCGGGTTCCTGTCGTGAATTTCTTCTTTTACCAAAAAGAAATTCATCCATTCGGGAATCGTCTCTTCTCAACTTCGCACACCTCCATGGGATATAGTATGTGCAGTAAATGTATCTTGTCTATGTGTTTACCCCGGGAATTTGGCAGCGAAGATATTTTGTTTAACTTAAGAGCTTACAGAACAAGAAAAATAAGTTACAATATACTTCAGATTATGCTCTTAATATGGTCATTAATTATTTTTCGACCAGTCAGAACAGCTTCAGCGCGAATGATTGCTGAAGAAGGAGGAACAATTGTATGGAAAAGAAAAGAGTTGTTGTCACAGGTCTAGGCGCGGTGACACCAGTTGGAAATGACGCCGCTGCAATGTGGCAGAATCTCTTGGAAGGTAAATCGGGCATTGATGTTTTGACCCGAGTAAATAAAGATGATTACCCTGCCAAAGTGGCAGCAGAAGTAAAAGACTTCAATCCTGAAGCCTATATGGAAAAGAAAGATGCAAAACGCATGGATCTTTTCACGCAATATGCGGTAGCAGCGAGTAAGATGGCTGTTGAAGATGCAAAACTGGAAATCACTGAAGAAAATGCAAATCGTATTGGCGTATGGATCGGTTCCGGTATTGGCGGTATGGGGACATATGAGGAACAATTCGAGAAACTGATGACGAAAGGTCCACGCCGAGTGAGCCCATTCTTTGTACCGATGATGATTCCGGATATGGCTTCCGGCCAAGTATCCATCCAGCTTGGTGCAAAAGGAATCAACTCTTGCTCCGTTACAGCGTGTGCATCCGGAGCGAACTCAATCGGAGATGCCTTCAAGGTTATCGAACGCGGTGACGCAGATGCAATGATCACAGGCGGATCGGAAGCTCCTTTGACAAAAATGGCTTTCGCAGGCTTCTCAGCTGCCAAAGCATTATCCTTCAATGATGATCCGAAAACAGCCAGCCGTCCATTCGATGCCAATCGAGATGGTTTCGTAATGGGAGAAGGAGCAGGTATCTTAATTTTAGAATCACTTGAATCCGCTTTGGAACGCGGTGCAACGATTTATGCGGAGATCGTCGGCTACGGAGCATCTGGTGATGCCTATCATATCACAGCACCAGCACCAGAAGGTGAAGGTGCTGTACGCGCGATGCGTCAGGCAATGGAAGATGCAGGGCTGCAAGCCGAGGATATCGACTATGTCAATGCACATGGGACAAGCACTGAGCTTAACGATAAATTCGAAACAGCAGCTTTGAAACAGCTTTTGGGAGATCATGCTTATCAGACAGCCATCTCTTCCACGAAGTCAATGACAGGCCATATGCTTGGTGCTGCTGGAGCAGTGGAAGCAATCATTTGTGTCAAAGCGATCCAAGACGGCATCATTCCTCCAACGATCAATCAAACGGAGAAAGACCCCCTTTGCGATCTGGATTATGTACCGAATGTAAAGCGTGAAAAGAAAGTTCGCGCCGCTTTGAGTAATTCACTTGGATTCGGCGGCCATAACGCGGCCCTCGTATTCAAACAATATCAGTAAGTCCGAAAACCTCCTATTATATAGGAGGTTTTTTTCTGCCTCAAATCATATAATACAAGAATAAATCTTTGCTGGTTGGTCATAATGTATCCTACTACAACCCACACGGACCACGCTCTTACACCCAATGAATAAAGCTGCATGCAAGCGTGTGCCGTCGTCGGAATAGCAGAATCGAAAAGCAAAGTGAGGGTTATCTATGTTATTTATGCATGATATTTGGGTGAATTGGTTTGAAGGCGAAGAAAATGGTTACAATGTATGTTCCTTTCATGAATGGCGAAAAGAAGACGGCATCGAACTGCTCGATCAGGTACCATTGCTCTACATAGAAGATGCGCTATTCGCATACATCGAAAATGACTTGCGTGAGCTCCCGAAGGCGATGCTGGATATGATTCATCGGAAAGCTTTCCTTCGTAAGAACCAAGAACGGATTGCCATCGATTATGCATGCATTGTAACAAACGGAAAAGCGATCCTTGCAATCGATACGATGGGATATATCACTCCGGTAAGGAAAAGCCGGCTGATTCCACGACAAGAAAGGCTTGTCTATCAAATGATCGAAGACATCCAGCCTGAAACATTCGAATGGAAAGCAGAAGGGGAGGAGAAGGAATACCATATCCTATCCCTGAAGCCGGACTTGATGGTTGGACTGACAAGGAAGGAGAGACAGCTGAAGCAGATCCTGATGATGACGATGGATCAGCTTGAAACGAGTGAGAATCTGGAGCAAGTCAGATATTGGCTTACCGAATGGAAGCCTGAAGAGTATCACGTGAACCGCTCACTTGAATTCAAGCAAGCATGGCAGAAGCTATATGACGGCGTCTCGATCGGCTGGAGCAAGAAGCAAGAGGAACTATGCGAAAAAATGGTGAAAGGCCAGCCATTTTATGAAAAGCTTTGGGAACTTGAGCAAAATGACCAGGCCAAAACCTCATAAAAAATAACCGGCAGTTTTAATCTGCCGGTTATTTTTTATTTTCCGCGACCTAATCCCATCGCCTTTTTCGCTTTGCGCAAAGTCTTGTTGGCAACCGCTTGTGCGCGTTCTGCGCCCTTATCAAGTACTTCATCCAAAGCATCGCTTTCCATCCATTCGTAATAACGCTTCTGGATTGGAGCAAGCATCGCGACTACCGCATCTGCTACTGCTTGTTTGAAATCACCATAACCGCTGTCAGCGAATTCCTGCTCGCTTTCTGCAATCGTCTTATTCGTCGCTACCGAATAAATGGTGAGCAGGTTGCTGACGCCTGGTTTGTTTTCTTTATCATAGCGTACGACACCTTCGGAATCCGTAACAGCACTCTTGATTTTCTTCACGATCTGCTTCGGCTCATCCAAAATGAAAATGGAAGCCTTCAGATTTGCATCGGATTTACTCATCTTCTTCGTTGGTTCCTGCAAGGACATGATCCGGGCGCCGACCTTCGTGATCTGGATGTCCGGAACTGTGAAAATGTCATTGTAGCGGTTATTGAAACGTTCTGCTACATTGCGCGTCAACTCCAAATGCTGCTTCTGGTCATCACCGACAGGGACGATATCGGTATTGTATAGAAGAATGTCGGCAGCCATGAGCGGCGGATATGTCAGTAAAGCAGCGGAAACGCCATCTTTTCCATCAGATTTATCCTTGAACTGCGTCATTCGTTCCAATTCACCGATGTAGCTGATGGATTGAATCATCCAGCCAAGCTGTGTATGCGCCGGTACTTCTGACTGAATGAAAAGAACAGATTTTTCCGGATCGATCCCAGCAGCCAGATAAAGGGCAGCAAGTGAACGGATTTGCTGTTTCAGATTCAGTCTGTCCTGCGGTACGGTTATCGCATGCTCATCCACGATACAGAAGTAGCATTGATTGTCTTCCTGCAAAGCAGGGAATTGGCTCAAGGCGCCAATGTAGTTGCCAAGCGTTAAGCTGCCGCTCGGCTGAATACCAGAAAAAATAGTTTTCATCTTACTCTTCCTCCCAAAAAGGCACAAAAAAATCCATTCGCTTGCCTGCTATTGCTGCAGGGACGAATAGACCGCGGTGCCACCCTAATTATCCTTCCAATACGAAGGATCACTTGATGCAGTTAACGCCTGCTTAAACGGCGGGAAACAATCCCGCAGCTCCAAAAACCCAATTTCCGCTACTCATGGTGCTTGTTCTCACCAGCCACAAGCTCTCTTCAACCAGAGGAGTACCGTACTACATTTTCTTCGTCGCTTTTTATTCCTGTTAATTATTCATTATATGCATGTTGCGACCGGTTTGCAAGCCGGTCAGATCAGATAAAAGAGTGCCAGGAGGATAAGCATCAGCCCGATCAGGACTGCTGCTTGGAATTGCATATAACTTAGGAATGAACGATTCACCCACTCGGAAGGGTCACCATTTTCTTCAAAGTCGAGCATCCCCTTGCTCATCATTTTACCGAATTTCCGGAAGCTTCTCGTAATTCCATCAAGGACCCGTCCTTTGATAACGAACAATAGCATAGCTACGATGAAGTAGAAGAAAGCTACATAAAAGATAGAGTTTATCAGCGATAAGAGATTTTGCTGATCTGAAAGGAAGAAAAGCACACCTGTAATCGCTAAATTAATTAATAGTAGAATCCAGTTCCATTTACCAAACAACATATATTACCGCCTTCTAAAGATTATGAATAATTATAGCATAAAAAGATAGGGAACATTTATTCCTATGACAGAGAGATGCTCACAGGGGTCATTATACTTGGAATTGTGTAAATAGCATAAAATAAATTGTAATATCAGCAAAACAAACTAGTTATATAGTCCTATTTTTTGTCATGAAGATGCAATGTTTTCGCACTTTTGTAAAATTGCTATAAATTTAGGGGTGCACAAATTGTGAGAAAACTTGTATAATTCTAATTGCGAACAAGTCGTTCGTAAGAAAGTTATAAAATTTCAGAATCTTTGGGGAGGTCATGTATTACATGAGAAAGACGAACTGGTTATTACTTGCACTTGTTTTAGTACTTAGTTCATTCCTTGCTGCATGTTCCGGCGGCTCTAGTGGCTCAGGCGGAAGCGGCGGAGATGGTGGCAGCGGAGACAGTGCGGAAGGCTCTGCTAACGGCGAACAGGTATTCAACCTAACAATTGGAGACGAGATTCCATCTATGGACTCTTCCCTTGCGGATGACCAATATGGTATCCAGTGGACTTCAGAAATTCAAGAGGGTCTTTACCGTCTAGGTGAAGATGGCACGCCTGTAGAAGGTATTGCCACTGGCGACCCGGAAGTGAGTGAAGATGGTCTTACTTGGACGTTCACGCTTCGCGACAATGCGGAATGGGAAAATGGAGATCCTGTTACAGCTAACGACTTCGTTTACGCTTGGCAGCGTGCAATCAACCCTGATACGGGTTCCGAGTACGGTCCATATATGATGGGCGGCGTTATTAAAAATGCTACTGCTATCAACCAAGGCGAAATGGATCTTGAAGAACTAGGTGTTAAAGCAGTTGACGACCATACTTTGGAAGTACAGCTTGAAAAGCCAGTTCCATACTTTGAGTCACTAACTACATTCCCTACTTTCATGCCTTTGAATCAAAAATTCGTTGAAGAACAAGGCGAAAACTATGCTCTTGAAGCAGATAATCTGCTTTCCAACGGACCATTCAAGATGACGGAATGGAACCATGGAAGTACAATGAAATTTGAAAAGAACGATACGTACTGGGATGCTGATACTGTTCAGTTAGAAGAAATCAATCTTCAAGTTGTAAAAGATACAGCTACAGGAGTCAACCTTTATGACACTGGTGAGATTGACCGTACAAACTTGACAGCAGAGTTTGTAGACCAACGTATTAATGATGAAGACTACCTTGCTGTACCAGATATGGCATCATGGTACCTGAAACTTAACCAGAACCGTACTGGAGAGGAAACACCTCTTGCAAACATCAATGCACGTAAAGCGATTGCACAAGCTGTTGATAAAGAAGGACTAGTCAACGTAGTTCTTAACAACGGTTCTACTGTATCCAATGGTTTGATGCCGAAAGAATTTGTTAAAGGTCCAGATGGTACTGATTTCCGTGAAGCAAACGGTGATTTCTTAACTTACAACGTGGATGCAGCGAAAGAAGCTTGGGCGACTGCGAAAGAAGAGTTGGGTCAAGATGAGATCACGCTGGAAATCCTTACTGGTGACACTGATCTTTCCACACAAATGGTTGACTATTTGAAAGAGCAATTAGAAACAAATCTAGATGGTTTGACTATTGAAATTATGCAAGTTCCGTTCCAGCAAAGATTGGATTTGGATACTGCTGGTGATTTTGACATCCAAGTATCCGGTTGGGGTCCTGACTATATCGACCCGAACACATTCATGAACTTGTTCGTAACAGACGGCGAGAATAACCGTATGGCATATTCAAGCGAAGAATATGATTCTTTAGTTGAGAAAGCAGCAAACGATGATGCTACTAACCCTGAAGCTCGATGGCAGGATTTCCTTGATGCAGAAAAAGTATTGCTTGACGATGCGGCAATTGCACCACTGTATCAAGCAGGTTACTCTTACTTAGTAAGTCCGAAAATGAAAGGCGTATTCTCTAACCCTGCTGGAAATGATTTCGAGTACAAATGGGCTTATGCTGATAATGCTGCCGTTCAAGAATAAGTTTATATAACATTAGACTTATACTAGATGAATCAAGGAAAAGAGAGTATATCCATATGGCATATACTCTCTTTTCCATTGATGATTATTATCTAATTATGTTGAATTTTGCGACAATAAACAGGAGGTGCTTTTTATGGCACGGTATATAGGGCAGCGGGTCATTTATATGATCATCACGCTATTCCTTATTGCGACAATCTCATTTATGCTAATGAAGCTTCTGCCAGGTTCGCCTTTAGCAAACGCAAACAAATTGACAGAAGAACAGCAAGAAGTTATCTATGAAAAATATGGGCTGAACGACCCGATACCAGTTCAGTATGTAAAATATCTAGGCGGCTTGGTACAAGGTGATCTTGGAATTTCATTCAAATATGACAACCGTTCAGTTACAAGCATTCTGTTTGGTGAAGGAAGAGCAGAAACTTCTGCTCAGCTTGGAGCACAGGCTCTTATTATTGGTAGCGTCTTAGGTATTCTGCTGGGACTGTTATCTGCAATCTATCATAATGGTATTACAGACTATGTTTCAACCATTGTTGCAGTACTTGGTACTTCAATTCCATCTTTTGTTTTTGCTGGTATACTCCAGTTCTTTGTAGCTGTTAAATGGGGTATCCTTCCTGTAGCGACATGGAATGGATTTGAATATACCATCTTACCAACAATTGCATTAGCCATTTTCCCTATGGCGACATGTGCCCGGTTCATGCGAACAGAAATGATAGAAGTATTGAATGAAGACTATATTACTACCGCAAAAGCGAAGGGTCTTTCCGGAGCTTCCATTATCTTCAAGCATGGTATCCGGAATGCGTTGATTCCGTTGATAACAATTCTTGGACCTTTAGCTGTTGGTCTGTTAACAGGTACACTGGTTATCGAACAAATCTTTGCAATTCCTGGAATTGGACAGCAATTTGTAACTTCCGTAAATACAAATGATTTCCCTATCATCATGGGAACAACTTTGTTCTTCGCCGTAGTGTTTATCGTCATGATTTTAATCATCGATATCCTGTACGGATTGATTGATCCTAGAATAAGGCTTGCTGGAAAGGACTGAGATCATGGAAAATCAAAAACGACAATTGGATAAAAACCTCTTCCGTCCGGCAGATCGCACGCAAGAGCAAAGTGACGTCATTGCTCGTAAAAGCAGTACTCTAATGCAAGATGCGTTGAGAAGCTTGCGAAAAAACGTTTTCTTTATGATTTCGCTTTTCATCTTGCTTGTTATCGTATTAATGAGTATATTTGCTCCTGTAGTAAGTGATTACACTTATAAAGAACAAGATTTGAACCGTTCTTTGATGGCCCCAAGAATCCCAGGGCTTGAGAATATTTCCTTTCTTGGCCTTGATGGAAAAGAAACAAAGACCTTTTATGGAAATAATGTTCAGACAGCTGAAATGAAGGCAAATACACAATTTAAGACTCAAACGGAAGAACAAAAGCAATTCATATCCTTCGAAGTAGTCAATGAAGGGGATGGCACTCCGAATTCCGCTGAAGTGAAAGCAACATATGATAAATATGCTGCAAAAGGGTTTGAAGATGAATACTTCTATTTTGGTACGGATAGATTAGGCAGGGATATTTGGACCCGTGTTTGGGATGGTACAAGAGTATCATTGCTAATTGCTGTAGCTGCTGCCTTAATTGACTTGGTTATCGGTGTAGCATATGGTGGTATAGCCGCGTATTATGGAGGACGAGTGGATAACTACATGATGAGATTCTTGGAAGTTATCATTGGGATTCCTAACTTAGTGGTTGTTATTTTGATGATTTTAGTGCTGGATCCCGGCATTTGGGCGATCATAATAGCACTGACCATAACAGGATGGACAAGTATGGCTAGAATTGTGCGAGGGGAAGTATTGAAGCTTAAAGGGCATGAGTTTGTTCTGGCTTCCCGTACTTTGGGTGCTCCGAATAGAAAAATTATCGGCAGGCACTTAATTCCAAACGTAATGGGACTGATCATTGTTAACACAATGTTCTCCATTCCGTCTGCAATTTTCTTCGAGGCTTTCCTAAGCTTTATCGGTCTTGGATTGCCATCGCCGGCTGCATCGCTTGGAACGTTGATTAATGATGGTTTTAAAACATTGCAAACTACACCTTCCATGCTAGTATTCCCGGCAGTCCTTATTTCAATCATCATGATTGTATTCAACATCCTTGGTGATGGACTACGTGACGCATTCGATCCTAAGATGAGGAAATAAATAAAGGAGGCGACTACCTTGAAAAAAGACAATATTCTTGAGGTTGATAATCTCAAAGTTTCATTTAAAACCCACAGCGGTGAAGTACAGGCAGTAAGGGGCGTTTCCTTTGATCTGAAAAAAGGGGAGACACTTGCAATCGTAGGGGAATCAGGATCGGGTAAATCCGTTACGACGAAAGCGTTGATGGGGCTGCTTCCGGAACCGCATGGCTATGTTAAAGAAGGTTCCATCATGTTTGATGATAAAGATATTACGAAATTGAAAGATAAAAATATGCAAGCAATCCGCGGCAAAGAATTAGCAATGATCTTCCAGGATCCAATGACATCTCTTAATCCGACGATGAAGGTTGGGAAACAAATCATGGAGGGCTTGCTTAAGCATCAAAAGTTAGGCAAGGAAGAAGCTAAGAAAAAAGCGATTGAATTGATGAACTTAGTTCAAATACCGAATCCGGAAGCTCGTATGAAGCAATATCCGCACCAATTCTCGGGCGGTATGCGCCAGCGTGTCGTGATTGCCATGGCACTTGCTTGTAATCCGCGTATCTTGATTGCGGATGAACCGACTACTGCCTTGGACGTTACGATTCAAGCGCAGATTTTAGAGCTGATGAAAGATATTCAAAAGAAAGTGGAAACTTCCATCATCTTCATTACCCATGACCTTGGTGTTGTTGCCAACGTGGCAGACCGGGTAGCGGTCATGTACGCTGGTAAGATTGTCGAAATCGGGACAGTTGATGAAGTGTTTTACAATCCGAAACATCCGTACACATGGGGGTTGCTTGGTTCCATGCCGACACTTGAAAGTGACGAGGAGGAACTATTCGCGATTCCGGGTACGCCACCTGATTTGATTGCACCTCCGAAAGGGGATGCCTTTGCAGCGCGTAATAAATTCGCGCTTGAGATCGACTTTGTCGAGGAGCCGCCGATGTTCAAAGTATCTGACACGCATTATGCGGCTACATGGCTGCTGCATGAAGATGCACCGAAGATCGAGCCACCTGAGTCAGTGAAGAAGCGGATTGAGTCAATGGACCATTCTGAGGAGGCGACGCGATAATGAGTCAGGAAAAATTAGTTGAAATAAAGAATCTGAAGCAACATTTCAAACTTGGAAGAAATAACGTCGTCAAAGCGGTGGATGGATTGACGTTTGATATTTATAAAGGGGAAACATTCGGACTGGTAGGCGAGTCGGGTTGTGGTAAGTCCACAACTGGCCGTTCCATCATCCGTCTGTATAACTCCACAGATGGTGAAGTACTTTTCAAAGGGGAAAACGTACAAGGCAAGAAGAATAAATCCGAGTTGAAGAAATTCAACCGTCAGATGCAAATGATCTTCCAGGATCCGTATTCTTCCTTGAACCCGCGTATGACAGTCATGGATATCATTGCAGAAGGAATCGATATTCACGGCTTGGCGAAAAATCCAGAAGAACGGAAAGCAAAAGTATATGAATTGCTGGAAACAGTCGGCTTGAACAAGGAGCATGCCAACCGTTACCCGCATGAATTCTCTGGTGGTCAGCGTCAGCGTCTTGGTATCGCACGGGCATTGGCTGTAGATCCAGAGTTCATCATTGCCGATGAGCCGATTTCTGCACTTGATGTTTCCATTCAGGCACAGGTAGTGAACTTGATGAAGCAGCTTCAAAAGGAAAAAGGACTTACTTACCTGTTCATCGCCCATGACCTTTCCATGGTAAAATACATCAGTGATCGGATTGGCGTTATGTATTTCGGCAAGTTGGTGGAACTTGCGGATGCTGATGAGTTGTATAAAAACCCATTGCATCCTTATACACGTTCCCTTCTCTCGGCGATACCGCTTCCGGATCCAATTTACGAGCGTAATCGCAAACGTATCGTCTATGATCCAAGCCAGCATGATACGAGTGAAGAGCCGGAATTCCGTGAAATCAGCCCGAAACATTGGGTGCTTTGCACATCAAAAGAATTCGAGGCGTATAAGAAAGACCAGCAAAATACAGTTACTAACTGAATTGGAGAACCGCAAGCTTCCGGCTTGCGGTTTTTTGTATTTTAAACAGGTTTGCTGGATTTGGGAATAGGTTAATAGAAGATAGGGGAATAAGCTGACAATAAATTGGTTGATTCGTCTTTAACCGGTTTCATCTGCCAAATATCTCCCTTATAATGAAACTAATACCACATAGGAGATTGATAGAATGGGAAAATTCAAAATGATGATGATGACATCCGCTTTTTCCGTTACAGCTCTGCTGCCAACTGCCGCAATCGCTGCAAGTGAAGAGGAACAACTGGAAGGAAAGCAGCTGAGCGCCCGAGCCGCTACTGTTCAGGCTTACGAAGTGCCGCAAGTCATGAAACGATTTACATATTCATCGGATCTGTCCTTTAGTTATCCTGATGCCGTCAGGGGAATTTATGTAACTGGACCTAGTGCTGGAGGAGCCAAGTTCGACAGCTTAGTGAAGCTGGTGGATGATACGGATCTTAATGCAATGGTTATTGATATCAAGGATGATCATGGAAACATTACATACACGCCTGATAAAAAATCACCATATTATGACATAGCCCAAAACTATATAGATGACCCGCAAGCAATGCTAAAGGAGTTGGAAAAACATAAGATTTATCCGATTGCACGGATTGTCGTATTCAAAGATACATTATTAGCCGAGAAGAAGCCGGAACTCTCCTTTACCAATTCGGACGGAAGTGTCTGGAAGAATGGACGTGGAGAAGCTTTCGTGAGTCCGTTCCAGCATGAAGTATGGGAATACAATGTCGAGCTGGCAAAGGAAGCAGCCATGATGGGCTTCCAGGAGATTCAATTCGATTATGTGCGCTTCCCGGAAGGTTTTGAAACAAAAGATGATGAACTCCAATATGATCTAGGGGACTATACAGATGAGGATACGGACAATGTACAAAAGCGAGTGAATGCTGTGACGGATTTTGTTGCCTACGCAAAAGAGCAATTGGCCAATTATGATGTCCAAACATCCGTTGACATCTTTGGTTATGCAGCGACGCTCGATGAAGCACCTGGAATCGGACAGAATTTCTCCAAGATATCTTCGAATGTCGATGTCATTTCTTCGATGATCTATCCGAGCCACTGGACTTCTTATTTCGGATTGGACGTGCCGAATGATCATCCGTATGAGCTTACAGCTGAGTATGCAAAAGTAGAGAACGAGGTCTTGGGCAAGCTTGCGAACAAACCGAAATCCAGACCATGGATCCAAGACTTCGAAGCGCCATGGGTATCTTCCAAACAGTACGATAAACAGGAAGTGGAGGATCAAATCCGTGCGCTAAATGAGAATGGCATCGATGAATTTCTCATTTGGAATGCAGCGAACAGCTATACAGACGGTGTGGATTATACACCATGATACAAAAACAGCCCCCGATCAAGGAGGCTGTTTTGTTTATTGTAGGTGCCTGCGGGTATAACTATGCTATAACGATCACTGAAGGAGCTGCTTTATGAATTGGTATGAGAAGCTTAGTAAGTACTTCCCGATAGAGGAAATGAAGTCGAGAGAACATATGGAATTGCTGCTGAAGGAGAAAGCTGATGTTTATTTTAAGGATGAGAGCGAGAACCATGTCCTGATGTACGCAGAATTCGACCATTTCCTGTTTATCGATTATTTATATGTTTCTGCTAAGACAAGAGGACAAGGTATCGGCGGTAAGCTTATTGATAGGATGAAGAAGAAGGGGAAGCCGATTCTTTTGGAAGTCGAACCTCTTCAATATGAGGATTCCGATTCGAAGAAGCGACTTCGTTTCTATGAAAGGCAAGGATTTCAACATGCCCAAATGATTGGGTATAAACGCCGCTCCTTGGCGACGGATAAGGAAAATCCGATGGAAATCTTATACTGGGCACCAAATGAAGAGTCGGAACAAGAGATATTCGAAGCCATGCGGGATATGTACGAACAGATTCATACGTACAAAGACAAGCAGCTGTATGGGGAAGCTTATCAGAATTCGGATGAAGTATTGACATTCTCAAAGGAAACGGCGAAGGATAGCATTTTTGATGCATTGGAAGAAAAACAAAAATAATTTGCTAAAATAGGTTTCAAACCCTGATCACAGGGTAAACAGGAACCATAACAACGATACAAACGTATATTTGTGTAAAAACTGTGGTATCTTTCAGGAAGCCTTTTAATAACTTGACCACTGTAGTATACTTGTACATAGGGAGATTAAATTAAAATTATTTTAAATAAAATCTTTCCATGGGCAAAGAAAATAGAAACATATTCTGTATTGAGGAGTGAAGTTAAATGGTAACACTTTATACCTCACCAAGTTGTACATCTTGCCGCAAAGCTAAAGCTTGGTTAGAAGAGCACGATATTCCGTTCACAGAGAGGAACATCTTCTCCGAGACATTATCACTTGAAGAAATCAAGGAAATCCTTCGTATGACAGAGGATGGTACAGACGAGATCATCTCTACACGCTCCAAGGTTTTCCAAAGCCTAAATATGAACTTAGATCAATTACCGTTGAAGAAGTTATATAGCTTGATTCAAGAAAATCCTGGCTTGCTGCGACGTCCGATCATTCTTGATGAGAAACGCTTGCAGGTCGGTTATAATGAAGACGAAATTCGCCGCTTCTTGCCAAGAACTGTGCGTACTTTCCAGCTTCGTGAAGCACAGCGCATGGTCAACTAACCATTTACAGATCAAGGGCGTGGATCCAAGAGGATCCACGTCTTTTTTCTTTCTGCAATCCGGGTGACAAATTATCTGAAATGCGCTACAATGGACAGAATCCGATGAGGTCATTCGCCTTTTTTCGGCAAGTACAAGCCTTTCTGTTTTCCATACGGGAGGATTTATCATAAAATAGAAATAGACACAGAAAAAGTTAGATTGAGGGTAAGGGAATACGGGAAGTGTAAAGGCAAGAGGGCGTTTTTCACCTGCCACTGTACTGGAGGGAGAGAAAACCATGGAAATAGAAAGAATTAATGAAAATACAATCAAATTTTATATATCTTATATAGATATTGAAGACCGCGGCTTCGATAAAGAAGATATTTGGTATAACCGCGAGAGAAGCGAGCAATTGTTCTGGCAGATGATGGATGAAGTCAATTACAAAGAAGACTTCAATGTCGATGGGCCGCTTTGGATCCAAGTCCAGGCGATGGATAAAGGTTTGGAAATCGTCGTGACAAAAGCACAGCTTTCCAAGGATGGGGAAAGCTTGGAGCTTAATGTCGATGATAAAGCCATTCAATCATCCGTAGAGGAGAAAGTCGATTCTGTCCTTGAAGAGAAATTCGGCTCCCATCATCAAGATGGAGAAGATGAGGACGAAGAGGAACTGTCCTTCATTGTTCAATTCCGGGATTTCGAAGACGTGATTCAGCTCAGTCATTACTTCGAAGAGACTCACGGCATCGAAAACAGACTATTCCATTATAAGGACAAATATATGTTGTATGTGGAATTCGACGATACAGTGCTTGGAGATGATGAACAGGAGGATATCCTGAGCCAAATTTTAGAGTTTGGTTATGATTCCCAAATAACGATTTACCGATTGGAAGAGTATGGTAAGGTGATTTTCGCCAATGACGCACTTACAAACGTGAAGCAATACTTCCCTCTTAGATAGACATTCGCTTAAAGAATGTCTATTTTTTATGTCCAAAAATGCAATTTTAACACTGTTTTTCCTTATCACCTGTTTGATGCGATATACTGGGCTCAAGGAGGTGGAAGGTATGTTGCAGGCGGAATTGGAGGATGGCAGGCTAGTGCTGCTCGCTGCATATCGAACAGAGACAATCCATGAATTAAGGAAACATCGCTTTCTCTGTCCTGCTTGCAAAAAGGCTGTCTTCATTCGTGCGGGTAAGAAAGTGATTCCTCATTTTGCCCATGAACAAATCCATGATTGCGAATTGAACCGAACCGGAGAAAGTCTCTATCATATGCGTGGCAAGCTGCAGCTCTTTCATTGGTTAAAACGGCAAGGGCTTGCCGTCAGATTGGAGGAACGGATCGAGAAGTCGACTAGACGACCCGATTTACTGCTCCATACCGCTGGCGGAAGGAGGCTGGCGATTGAATATCAATGTGCATCTATATCGGATGAAGAATTGTTCAGACGAAATGAAGCGTATGAGCATGATGGAATCCGGCCGATATGGATACTGGGCGGTAATCGACTGAAGCGTACATCCACATTTATGCTCGATCTTTCAAAAAGGGATCAGCGTTTCCTCATGAAATATAAGCGGGACAGGCCTTTACAGTTGCTGTATTATTGTTCGGATAGTGAAGCTTTTTGCAATGTCCAGCATATTCTTCTAACAGGTAAAAAACAAACGGTCGGTCAGTTTTATTTCCTTCCTCTTCAGCAAATACAATTCCCTCAGCTTTTTCATCCTCTTCCGAAAAACCATCAAAAAATCAAGCAAACGTGGATTGATTTTCAATCGAGAATGGCAGCAAAGCCACTGACGTATGCTTCTGGAAACATGAAACGTTGGGTCCTGCAGTTATATGAGCGTGGTCTGACGCTCCAGGAAATTCCTCTGACTATTTTATATCCCGTTGAGGCCCAGTACCATATGTCCGTTCCTCCATATATTTGGCAGACCGACTTATGGCTGGAACAGCTGATTCCTTTGCCGGTTATGAATAGCGTTTCTCTTGAGCGGTTGAAGCATGTAAGCAAGAGATGGGAAGTCCTGAATAAGCCTTTTGCCATTTCCGGCGATATCCATCCGGTCGAATCATATATGAACCATCTGTGTCTGCATGGATGGTTTGAACAAGTGGGAACGGATGCTTACGTGAAGAAAAGGAATTCTCCATTTTTAGGAATGATATAATCGTTTTCTTCGCATGAATCTGCTGCTTTTATATATAATATAAGAGAGAAAATGCTTATAATTGAAGGATTTTCCCTGTCATTATACGAAGTAGTCTTGTAAGACAGAAAAAGGGAAGCAGCAATGGAGGAGGATGTTTGTGTCAAAATCAGCTAAGTCTTTACCGAAACGAAGCGAGGTACCAGTAGAAAGAACCTGGAACCTGGAGGATATATTCGCTACTGACGAACTATGGGAGGAAGAGCGCAAAGCGCTGGCCGCGGATGGAGATAAAATCTCAGCGTTCCAAGGCAAGCTTGGCGAATCTGCAGACACTTTGTATCGGATGTTCAAGCTGCAGGATGAGCTATCTGAGCGTATCGGAAAACTTTATACATACGCACATATGCGTTATGACCAGGATACGACGAACGGGCATTATCAAGCATTGCAATCAAAAGCAGAACTATTGATCACACAGATCTCAAGTAAAATGAGCTATATCGTTCCCGAATTGCTAGCAATTGATGAAAATCGCATTCAGGCATTCCTGGCAGAAAACGATGATCTCAAGTTGTACGAGCATACATTGAACGAAATCAGCCGTCAGCGGGCGCATGTGCTATCCGAAAAGGAAGAGACACTCCTTGCACAGGCATCCGAAGTGACCGATAATGGCTCCGCTACTTTTGGAATGCTCAATAACGCGGATTTGACGTTCCCGAGTATCAAGAATGAAGAAGGAGAAGAAGTGGACGTCACACATGGCCGCTACGTCACATTCCTGGAATCGAAGGACCAGCGCGTGCGCCGGGATGCCTTCAAGTCCATGTATGATACATTCGGTCAGTTCCGGAATACATTCGCTTCCACTCTTTCGGGTACAGTGAAGAAGAATAACTTCTATGCAAAGGTAAGGAATTACGAGTCGGCTCGGCAGTCGGCCTTGGATAATAATAATATCCCAGAGCAAGTATACGATAACCTCGTGGAAGCCGTGAATGAGCGTCTGCCTTTATTGCATCGCTATGTGGCACTGCGCAAGAAAGTCCTCGGCCTTGATGATTTGCATATGTATGATCTTTATACACCGCTCGTTAAAGACGTGGATATGAAAGTGTCCTATGAAGAGGCAAAGGAGCTCGTCCTTAAGGGACTCGAGCCTTTAGGTGAAGATTATCAGTCCATCCTGAAAGAAGGCTTTGACAACCGTTGGGTCGACGTGGAAGAAAACAAAGGTAAACGCAGTGGTGCTTATTCTTCTGGAGCATATGGAACGAATCCATATATCCTGATGAACTGGCAGGATAACGTGAATAATCTTTTCACATTGGCACATGAATTCGGTCATTCGGTGCATAGTTACTACACTCGGAATAATCAGCCATATCGCTACGGCAACTATTCCATTTTTGTTGCCGAGGTTGCATCTACTTGTAATGAAGCCTTGCTGAATGAATATATGATCAATAATGTGGATGATGAGCAAGAGAAGCTGTATTTGCTGAATCACTTCCTGGAAGGGTTCCGTGGTACAGTCTTCCGTCAGACGATGTTTGCTGAATTCGAGCATATGATCCATAAACATCAGCAGGATGGAGAGGTGCTTACAGCAGAGAAGCTGACATCCATGTATTATGATTTGAATAAGAAATACTTTGGCGATGGTTTGACAATCGACGAAGAAATCGGTTTGGAATGGGCACGTATTCCTCACTTCTATTACAATTATTATGTTTATCAATACGCTACGGGCTATGCGGCTGCGACTGCATTATCCGCTAAAATCCTGGAGGAAGGGGAGCCTGCTGTCGAGAAATACGTCGGCTTTTTGAAAGCCGGAAGCAGTGACTATCCAATCGAGGTATTGAAATCAGCAGGGGTGGATATGACGGATAAACAGACCATCCTATCCGCACTCGATGTATTCGAAGCAAAATTGGATGAAATGGAAAAGCTCTTGCAAAATTAAGGGAAACCGACGCTATCGCGTCGGTTTTTTCATGCCTTTATATGTTTTTTTTCTGGTAAAGAAATAGACAGTGGCAAACAACGACAAGAATAACACAGGCAATGTAATCACCATGGAAACGAGGTGAAGCATGCCAAGAATGTTAAAACATAAAGCGAATATGACCCAGGCGATCAATAGGATGCCGATTCCTTTCATGATAACACCTCCGACTATCAACACTTTATGCGGACATGTAAAAGACTAGACTAAGCAAGCTTGTGACTTTTTTGTGAAAATGTGCACATAGTAGTTGCTATTCTGTCTTATATTTGGTACATTATATTTGTGAGAAACATCACAAACAAGTCCCCTTTGTTTGGATTATTGTTCTCCCATCCCCTCAGTAGAAGTTATACATGCAAAAAGGTCTGCCGTTAGGCAGGCCTTTTTGTTATGGATTCCAATATTGCAGGAATCGGTGAATGGAAGTCGTGAAGCTGTCCAAACCCTCAAAATGGATGAAGGCCCGCAGTCAGCGAACCGTTCTGCTTCCGCTTCAGGTCGAAGCTGCTTCATTTCTTCCCATACTTCCCCGGACAAGGTAGGGGAGTGGGATCTGCGCATGATCAATGTCGGACAAGTTACCTTATGGTACGTATCCATATATCGCCATTCAGGTAATCTTAGGATGCTTTGATACCGTGGGCCAAAGAGCAGCCGTCAGCCTTCTTCGGCTTCATAGGCCTCTTAGGAGTAGTATGGGTAGTGGTTTTCAGCTTGAACTTGTTCGATGGTGTTGCAATCGTCTTTGCCGGCTGCTGTAACTGCAGCATGTGCACTTTGGCCATTACCTCTCAAATCAGGAGCAATGATCTGCCATACGATTGTTTGGTTCATAAATGGTTATGGAGAGTCGCACGTGCGAATAAACCATCATTAGCAACAAAAAGTGATTGGACCTGACACCATTGTCCCAATAAGCAAACTGTAAACCGTTTGAATCGAAATGATGCTGTTTCGACTATTTCAATCTCCTCCGTACATTTTCTTCGATTCCCGATTCCAGCCAATGAAAAACAGCCACACAGGAAGTGCGGCTGTCAGGGATAAGTGCAGCAAAATGTTATTCAGCTTTCGAAGTGATATTATATCTCCAGAAAGTATCATGTTTGATAGGAATGCGTTCTACCATCTGTTTCAGTTGAAGCTTTTTCATTTCTTTTTCCGTCTGTGCATTCGTCCAGTCATATATCAATGAAATTTCCCTGCTGCCCACAAATTTATAGCTGGAGAGGAACTCTTCCACAGGAGGTTTCTCTGCTGGCATCGGGTCTCTTTGCAGCATCTGGTGCAGGACATTGACATACACATCGTAGCCATACAAACCGGAAATCCTGATACCGGAATCTTCCTCGGATTCATTGAAGAAGACGATGGAAGGGGATTCGTCGATTTCCAATTCTTTTGCGAGTTTCACATCGCATTGGAATGCTTTTTTCGCTGAAGCGGAGTACATATCCTCACGAAACTCTTCTAAATCGAGATTGGCGATTTTAGCACATTCGATGAGAATTTCATCCGCTGTGATATCTTGTTTATTCAAGAACAATGCCTCCTGGATTGTTCGCAGGAAGCGGGTTCCGGCTTTTCTTCCTTGCAGTTCCGCTGCTTTGATCGCAAGGGAAGTCCGCCATGGAAAAGAGACGGCGTTGTTCAACAAAATATTATCAGGCTGAAGGATGGCTTTCGGGTACGTGCATTCGCTGCGTTCTCGTACAAGCGGCTGATAATCCCCAGTCAAAATTGGACGCAAAGTGAAGTATTGTCCATATTCCATTGTTAATTTCTTGAGAAAAGGCTCGAGTGACCAGCAATCTTCGCAAAGCGGATCGATAAAAACGTAAATCTCCACGGGTTTCCTTGAGGAAGGAAACAGCCCGCAAAATCCGCCACAGTCATCCTCAAGCCTTTGCTGTTTTGAATTTGAAGATTCCCAGCTCATATCGATTCTCCTTTCTCTTCGTCTGGTGTGTTCATCATATGATGTGCGGTAAGCGCAAGTCGTTCAAATATTATGCTTTTATAAGGTTCCTCTATGTCAGTTTCCGCGAGGGCAGCTGCCATGCAGGAAAGCCATGCATCCTTACGCGTTGGTGTGATTTTGAAAGGGAGGTGCCGATATCTTAGCTTCGGGTGACCATTCTCTTCTGTATAGAGCGGCGGTCCGCCGAAGAATTGTGTCAAGAACTGCTGTTGTTTGCGGCGAGTCTCCGTCAAATCTTCCGGAAAAATCGGCTTTAAATCGGGATGCTCCGCCACTCGTCGGTAGAAGGCATCCACCAGCCGTTCCAATGTGGCCTGTCCGCCAATACCATCGTACAATGTTTCAGCTTGATTCATGATTCTTCCTTTCTTATGCAAAGAGCAATCAACATAACATCTGCCCTATGGGGTCGACTGTAATTTATTTTAGCAGGCTGCCATTGGGTTGGGCAACTTATCTGTTTTGGAGGCTGTCATAGAAGCGTTGGATCTTGTTCGGAGTCCTGCGCTTCATTATGTCGTGATCGGAAAGAAGGGATAAGAAAACATTCTCCCCATGCTTATAGCTTCGGGCTTCCAGCTCCAATTCGTAATCGATAGTTTCTCCATAGATGCTCTTATCCAGGACAATCGTTGTATCATTATATGATTTCTCCCGTCGGATAGTCTCCAATGAACCTCCATAAATCAACTCTGCTGCTGAGATGCCTAACTCTTTGAGCTGTTTGCTGATTTCAGGGCCAAGCGTAATTTTCCCTTGCAGCCAAGCTTTGGCTTGCTGCTCCGTCAAAGCATCATGCGTTTCCAACAGCCCATCACCTTGCGGCTGTTTCAAAGTGGACTGAAACTTCCCGTTTTTTTCTCTGATCCGCAGGGCAGATCCAAGTTGTTTCAGCTGAAAGTCCTTTGTTTCAAAGTAGTGGTTCACCTGCTGGATAGCCGGTGAGCCGTTCATTTCGAATGCATGATATAATTTCTCGAATTCTGCTTCCGTAAGCAGATTCTTGAATTCGATTTCGATTTCTTGCGGCATGCTGATACCCCCTGTGCGAACATCTGTGTTTTCGATTGTTATGCCAAGCTGCTTTTATGATACACTGAAAGCAGATAGAATGCATCTGGAACAACTAGACGCTGCTGGGAAGAAAAGGGGCATGTAGAGCATGAACTGGGAAGTATTTTTAGCACCATATGTACAGGTAGTAGAAGAACTGAAAGTGAAGCTGAAGGGGATGCGTGCTCAATTCGAAAATGAATCACGTCATTCTCCCATCGAGTTCATCACCGGACGGGTGAAGCCGATACGAAGTATTCTCCAAAAAGCAGCAAATAAGCAAGTCACTGTCGATGAGCTGCATAAAGAAATTCAGGATATTGCTGGTCTGCGGATCGTGACACAGTTCGTCGATGACATTTATACGGTTGTGGGCATGCTAAAAGTACGGAATGATTTCAAAATTGTCAATGAAATCGACTATATCGTGGAAACGAAGGAAAGTGGATATCGCTCGTATCATATGATCATTGAATACCCAGTTGAAACGATCCATGGAGAAAAGAAAGTGCTTGCCGAAA
Source organism: Terribacillus jepli (assembly GCF_047228925.1). NCBI lineage: Bacteria > Bacillati > Bacillota > Bacilli > Caryophanales > Bacillaceae > Terribacillus > Terribacillus jepli. The sequence goes on from NZ_JBFEGH010000003.1 coordinate 267,186, forward strand.
TTCAAATCCGTACACTAGCAATGAATTTCTGGGCTACGAATGAGCATTCCCTTAATTATAAATACGATGGCCAGATACCGTCAGAATTGAAGACACGATTGAAAAGAGCCGCTGAAGCTGCATTCCGGCTGGATGAGGAAATGTCTAAAATACGGGATGAAGTGCAGGAAGCACAGCGGATTTATCATGATCAGCAGCAAATCAAAAAGCATAAATAGGGGTGTTAGCAGGGATGAAATATACGGTTCTTTCACGGGGAGATGAGAAGTCGGACCGCATCAAAGAAACAATCGTCGAACATTTGGCTCATTTCAATTTCGAGTACGATGAAAAGGAGCCCGATCTCGCGATATCCGTCGGTGGAGACGGCACTTTCCTTGAGAATTTCCATACATATGTCCATCGGCTGGACAGCACGGCATTCATCGGTATCCATACGGGGCATTTGGGGTTTTATGCCGATTGGGTACCGGAAGAATTGGAGAAATTGCTTCTGCAGATTGCCAATAAGCCGTATCATATCGTGGAATATCCGTTGCTCGATATTTCCATTACCCACAAAGATGGCAGAGTGGACGAGCATTTGGCACTGAATGAATGTTCCGTCAAGACACCAGACGGTTCGGTTGTCCTTGATGTATCGATCAAAGGGGAGCACTTTGAAACCTTCCGGGGAGATGGACTTGTCATTTCGACACCTTCTGGAAGTACGGCGTACAATAAAGCGCTTAATGGAGCCATCATCCATCCTTCTTTGGCATCGATCCAAGTTACGGAGCTTGCTTCCATCAACAACCGGGTGTTCCGGACAATCGGTTCACCGCTTATTTTGCCGAGCCATCATCCTTGCACGCTCCGGCCGACCTTGGATAAAAGTTTCTTGATTGCCATCGATCATATGACCGAAAACCATTCGGATATCGAGTCCATTACCTGTTCAGTCGCGAAGCAGCGTGTCCGATTTGCCCGCTTCCGGCCGTTTCCATTCTGGAAGCGGGTGCATGACTCATTCATTGCAGATAAGAGGTAGAAAATATGAAATTAAGCTGGACCTTGCAAGAGGAGATCATCATCAAGGATTTCCTGAAGACGCAAGGAGTTTCAAGAAGATTATTCAAAACATTCAAGGAGGAGCCAAAGCTGGTGACGCTCAATCAGCAGTCGGCGCCTCTTTGGCATGTTGGTAAAGCAGGCGATAGCTTGGAAGTGGAGCTGCCGGAAGAGGAAGCAGGAGCTTATATGGAGGCAGAACCGCTTGGATTGCCGATTGTCTATGAAGATGATCATGTACTTGTATTGGATAAGCAGCCTCATGTTGCGGTGATTCCATCGATGAACCAGCCTACAGGTACGATTGCCAATGGCTTGCTGTGGCACTACAAAGAACAAGGACTGCCATATACAGTCCATATCCTGACAAGACTCGATCGTGATACATCGGGATTGATGCTGGTGGCTAAACATCGCTATGCCCATACTCTCTTGGCTGCTGATCAGAAGCAAGGGAAAATCCAGCGGTCCTATGCTGCACTGGTGGAAGGCACCATGAAAGAATCGTGCGGGACAATTGATTATCCGATCGGCAGGAAGGAAGGCTCGATTATCGAACGGGAAGTAAGATCCGATGGACAAAGGGCAGTCACCTACTTCCGCCGGCAGACATCCTTCGCTGGTCACTCACTGGTGGAAGTGAAGCTTGCCACCGGGAGGACACATCAAATCCGGGTCCATATGGCATTCATTGGTCACCCGCTTGCAGGCGATACACTATACGGTGGGAAGAAAGATGTCATCAAAAGGCAGGCGCTGCATTCTCAGCAGCTGCGCTTTGTCCATCCATTCACCAAGCGCATGCTGACGTTCCATTCCCCGGTTCCGGCTGATTTCCTACTCGAATGAACGGAACTTCTCTTCGATGAATGGCTGTTGAGAGGGAACACTATGCAGACTGCGTTCCGGAAAGCGGCAGGCAGTGAGCTTGTTGCCGAATACACAGCCGGTATCGATATTGATTGTATGATGGATGATGCGGGCGTTCAAAACTGGTGTATGACCATAGATGATCCAGTCTTCTCCGTGGTAATGCTTGGCCCAATCCAATCTGACTGGACGGCCCAGCTCGTCCATCTCTCCAGTCGTATCCCCGTAAAGAACAAAGCTTTTCACTTTTTTCCCTTCCTTGCCGATAAGGGATTCTTTGATTCCGGCATGCGCGGCAATAGCTCCAAGCTCGGGGATCCGCTTGTAAAGCGGAGCCTTTTTATAGAGCTGCATAAACATATTGGACAGCTTCCGTCGTTGGTTCGGCGAACTGTTCTGCAGTTCAGCTACCGTAGTTTCCAAGCCATGCTTGATTTGAACATTGTTGCCAAGTAAATATCGGTAAAGCTTATCACAATGATTACCTGGTACATAATAGCCGATTCCCTCTTCAACCAATCGATAGACGAGTTCGATCACACCTAATGAGTCGGGGCCGCGGTCAGTCAAGTCACCAATAAAAAACGGCCGCCGTTTTTCGGGATGGACAGGAAGTCCATTTTCCGTCTCATAGCCCAGTTCATCAAAAAGCTCAAGCAGCTCTGGCAAGCAGCCATGGACATCTCCGATAAAATCAATTTTCATCTATATCACTCCTATATACAAAAAGGGAAAGCTTAAAGTAGCTTTCCCTTTTTTGTAAGGCTTATTTCTGTGTTTCGAACATGAATGTCCGCGTCCTGGAATGAATATTGAGCACAATGCCGATAGCGATCATATAGGCAAGCGTCGAGCTTCCTCCGTAACTCAGGAATGGAAGCGGAAGACCGGTAATCGGAACCAGTCCCACCGACATCCCGATATTCTGGAATATTTGGTATGTGAACATCCCGATGAACCCTGCTGAAAGATAACTTCCAAACGGTTCATTGCTTTCCAATCCTACTTGAATCATCCGATAGATGAGGATGAAGAATAGGAAAAGGACAAGTGCCGATCCGATGAATCCAAACTGTTCAGCGACAGCGGAGAAGATATAATCCGTATGCCGCTCCGGAATGGATACTTCGAAATTGGACGCTCCTTTGCCGAATAGTATTCCAGATCCGATCGCCATCAATCCCAAACGATACTGGTAGCTGGAATCCGGATATTTCTCTGGGTAAAGCCAGCCCAGGAAGCGACTTTCAACGTGCTTAAAAATCGTCTCCTGCAAAAAAGAACCTACTTGGTTCGGAAAGATGTATGACAGAATGGCAACAAATACAGCGATACCTAATATGATCCCAAGTATGATCGACAAGAGCCGCCAGCTAATTCCGGAGACCAGAATAGTTGCTCCGAGGATGGCAGCCAAGACCAAGAAACCACCAAGGTCAGGCTGTGATGCAACCAACAGCATCGGAGGCAGTGCGACTGCAAGCAGTTTCCCGAGCAGGAACAAGTCTGATTTATTCGTACGTATCGTGTTTTTTTCATTGTGAGACATGATTACATGTGCCAAAGCAATAACAACAAATACTTTAACGAATTCAGAAGGCTGCATCGAACCGATACCAGGCAAGATGAACCAGCTTGTCGCTCCATTCGCTGTGTTGATGATGGCTGATGGGAACCGGAAGAAAAGCATCAGGAGCATAACCATGCCGATACCATAAAAAATCCATACGAGCTGGCGCAGCCGGTCGTAGTCGATCAGCATCATGACGGTAATGACAACAGCTCCCACAATGTACCACATAATCTGTCGCGGCATATATTGGGTCTGGGCTGCAATACCGGATAGTGTCGGCTGCAACTCATATAGCGTGAATGAAGAGACGATACCAAGCAGTATCAAAACTAATATAATTGTTAGATCTAACCGAAATTTGTTAGAATTCATACACAAAACCTTTCTTTCGTTCCTTCCGCATCTCTCTAGCTGCTATAAAAGCGATTAGATTTTGCAAATGAGTGGAATATAATCTTGTTACAGTTTACAACAAAATGAAGAATAATTTAAGTGAACTCTATTAAAGTTTCTTAAACCTTTCTTGGATTGGTCGTTTTTCCGTTGACAAACAGCCACACGTTACTTACTATTGAAATTTCTTGCAAGCGAGGAGGCAGGCGTATGGATCATTTAGAAAACCAAGAGATTTTACTATACCAAAATAAAATCAGGGAAGCACTAGCCAACCAGCAAATCGATCAATTTCGTGCAGAATACCTAGAACTGCACCCATACGATCAAGCAGCTGTTTTCGAGGAACAGCCCGAAGAGATCCGCAAACAGATTTATTCCTATCTCTCACCTGATGAAACGGCAGAGATTATGGAAAACGTCGATCAGGAGAATGCGGACATTTATTTCACAGAGATGTACTCGCGTTATGCAGCGCAAGTACTGGCTGAAATGTCAGCCGACGACGCGGTGGATATCTTGAAAGAAATGGACAAAAACAAAGTTGCAAGTTTCATTACGATCATGGAAAAAGATGCAGCTGATGAAATCAAGCATTTGCTTCACTATGAAGATAAGACAGCCGGGAGTATCATGACGACGGAATTCGTCAGTGTCAGCGCGGCTGATACAGTGCGGGAAGCGATGCTGCATCTGCGAGCGGAAGCACCAGATGCCGAAACGATTTACTATACGTATGTCGTCGATCAAGATAAAAAATTGGTCGGTGTCATTTCCTTGCGTAATTTGATTATAGCCGAGAAGGACTGGCTCATTTCCGAAGTGATGAGTGACAGGATCGTCAGTGTCGCTGTCGGCGATGACCAGGAACATGTTGCCCAAATGATCCGTGATTATGATTTCTTGGCACTGCCGGTCGTTGACTTCCAGAACCATATTCTGGGCATCATCACGGTCGATGATATCCTGGATGTCATGGAAGAAGAAGCAGATGAGGATTACAGTCGCTTAGCCGGTGTCAGTGACACCGAAAGAGGGGAAGACAGTGCTTTCGTATCTGCCCGCAAACGGCTTCCTTGGCTTATTGTCCTTCTCTTCCTAGGCATGGTCACCGCCAGCCTGATCAGTCGTTTTGAAAACACACTCAGCCAGGTGGCGATACTTGCAAGCTTCATCCCGCTTATCGGTGGAATGGGGGGGAATACCGGCACGCAGGCACTGGCAGTTGCAGTCCGAGGCATGGCAACAGGGGATGTCGCCAAGCACGGGAAGATGCGAATGGTCATCCGGGAAGGCATGACGGGTGTTATAACCGGAATGAGCTGTGGTATTGTCATCACTTTGGTCGTGACCATTTGGCAGAAAAACTTCTTCCTTGGTCTTCTTGTCGGATTATCCATTTTTGCGACCTTGGTCATTGCTACGATAGCAGGAGCGATCATTCCGCTCCTTATGTATAAGCTGAAGATCGACCCAGCCATTGCATCGGGACCGTTCATCACAACCATCAATGACATCATTTCGATATTGATTTATTTCGGATTGGCAACAGCCTTTATGGGCTTAATAACATAATAGAAAAAAGGAGGGGTCCGACATGGAGCATGAATCCATCATATCCTTAGTCGTTGTCATATTGGCAGCATTCCTTACACCAATTCTCATGAACCGTCTGAAGCTCCGTGCGCTCCCTGTAGTTGTAGCGGAAATAATCGTCGGTCTCATCATCGGTCAAAGTGGTTTTGATCTAGTTGATCAAAGCACATGGCTCGACACATTGTCCACACTCGGTTTCATCTTCCTGATGTTTTTAAGTGGACTTGAAATCGATTTTTCAATTTTTGCCGGGAAGGATAAACGAAAAAGCGATAAACAGCCAGCTCAATCTCCGTTTATCATCTCGGTTATTATATTCCTTGGGATCCTCGTCTTATCGGTTGGATTGTCATATGTCTTCGTTCTGGCTGGCTTTATAGATAATGTCTTCCTCATGACGCTGATCATCTCTACCATTTCATTGGGGGTAGTTGTGCCGACGTTAAAGGAAGCACAAATGATGAAGTCGACATTTGGACAAACCATCCTTATGATCGCAGTCATTGCCGATTTGGCAACGATGATTCTCTTGGCAGTGTTTGCTTCCATTTATGGTGATGAAGGCGGCAATATGTGGCTTTTGCTCATACTATTTGGAGTCGGTGTTCTTTTGTACTTCGTCGGCAAGGTATTCCAAAAGCGCTCCTTCATCGAAACAATGTCGAAAGGGACAGTCCAGATAGGTACGCGAGCAGTCTTCACGCTCATCATTGTCCTTGTCGCCGTATCTGAGTCTGTCGGAGCGGAGAATATCCTGGGAGCGTTCCTGGCTGGGACACTTGTTTCACTGCTGTCACCGAATCAGGAGCTTGTTCATCAGCTGGACAGCTTCGGCTATGGTTTCCTCATTCCCATCTTCTTCGTGATGGTAGGGGTGGAAATGGATTTGCGCTCATTGCTGACAGATCCGCAAATTCTGACCCTTATACCGTTACTTTTGGTTGCATTGCTTATTTCGAAGCTTGTTCCAATTCTCTACTTGCGCAGATGGTATGACTGGCGTTCTGTGATCAGTGCAGGGACCATCCTGACATCTACGCTTTCATTGGTCATTGCAGCAGCTGCTATCGGGGAGCGCATCGGTGTCATCGATGCCAAAATGGAGGGAGCATTGATCCTTGTCGCAGTTATCAGCTGTATCATTACCCCTTGGTTCTTTAAGCGGTTCTATGTACGTTATGCAGATACAGACCGGAAGTACGATGTTGGCTTCATTGGTGCAAACCAGCTGACGATGCCGGCCGTGCGGAACTTGGACGGGCGCTATTATCGGACGCATCTGTATCATACAAGGCAGGACAAAATCGATGAAAGTCTTTCGCACTCGGAATTCGATATCCAGGAACTGGATAATTATGAACCTGCTCAGCTGGAAGTGCTGGGTGTATTTGATGTAGATATACTCGTCGTATCCACCGGCGATGAAGCCCAAAATAAAGAAATTGCTCTTTATGCGAAGGAATTGGGAGTCGAGCGTGTCATCGCTCGTATTGAACAGCCTGCTTTAAGCGATGAATTAAAGGATAAAGGCGTGGAAGCATTCTCTGTTATCCTGTCTACCAATGCGTTGCTGAAAGCTCTTATAGAAGCACCGAGTGTGATGAATATCCTGACGAATCAAGATAATGCCCTATATCAAGTATCGATGCAGAATTCTGCATATGAAGGCGTATCGTTACGACAGTTTCCCTTCCATGGTGATTTGATCATCGTACGGATTTTCCGCGGCAAAGATTCCATTGTCCCGCATGGTGATACAGTTTTGCGTATGGATGATCTACTCATCGTGACCGGATCAGGGGAATATGTCGGGGATTTACGGGAGTTGCTGGAATGAAGGCTGTCTGCGGACAGTCTTTTTTCTTTATGCATCTTGGGCACGCTCATCGGCTGTCTGCATATACTGGGTAAGAAACCTATGCAGAGGAGGACGTCGCATGTCCAAAGAAAAGGTACGGCGCCAGCAGCCGCTGCTGTTCATCGCCCAGCCGAAGCTTGATCTGCCAAAAGCAGAAATGCAACAGGCTTTTCGTACGACAAGGGATAAAAAGGAAGAGATAAAAACAGGTGATGTTAAACCAAAGCCGGCTGGTGTATCTGTTGAAGAAATGGTAGTGGAAGAAGGTATCAGGAAATCCAAAAAAGGGGATTTCAAGGATCTTAGCATTACAGAAAAGACTAGTTACTTGTTAAATCTTCCATCTCAAATTCCTCGAATGAAATGTGAGGTAATTACGGAGGAAAATAGCTTTATTGGAACTATATCAGGGATAGAAGATGATGTGATACAGTTCAAATCTATCAGACGGCCATTTAAACGGGAAATTAAGTTATCCAGTGTTAAGGATATTAAGTTACTTGGATTCTAAAAAAAAAGTTCAATCTTGTTTTCCAAGATTGAACTTCTTTTTTTAGATAGTTGGAGCTCCTGGTGTGCCGGTAGTTCCGTTAAAAGCAGAGATGGCAGGAAGCGTTGTGATATGGCAGAAGCAGTGTAAATCGACAGTGAAGCAAAGCCCGGTTGCAGTTAAGTTTGCCACAGCTTGAACATCGATGCTATCTGGTGTCAAGTTTAAATCCGCTGGATCACGTAGCAATTCCAGAACCGCACAATCGTCTTCATATACAGTCTTTACGCGGAAATAGAAGCTTGCTGCAAGCGGTCCAAGAGTTCCTGGAGTAGCTCCCGGTACAACTCCTAATCCTCTGAAAGGTGTACCGTTCTCGGTATAGATAATGAAAGGTACTGTATCGAAACCAGTGGATCCTCCCCAGTTGCCAAGAAGATCATTGATGGATTGTTCCGCGCTTGTGGCACAGCATTCCGTGTAGATATCCTTTTGCGCATTAGCAATTTCTTTAAGGATGTCCTTGACGCAGCCTGTGCCTTTTTCACATCCACAGCTCATGATGTTTAACCCCTCTCGAATTGATAAAGTGATGACGTATCGTCTTTAATAAGATATGAGATGCCCTATGTTGTGTGTGGGCGATTTACATCTTTAAAGAATAATTCGTGGGTGTATGTGGAAGGAAAAAAATTCAATATAGGCAAAAGCTGAACACCATAACATTAATGGAACATAAACTATCTCAGAATTGAGTTTATGAAAAAGGAGTGATATTGTGTCAGAAGAAAAAAAGGTTATCCATGTTAAAAACCTCATCATCAAAGCTGACAAAGTAATATTGGATACTGACGATATAGAAAAAGATAAGCATGATCATGGCAGAAAAAAAGATCGTGACTTTGATTTCGATCCGATCTTCGGTCCTCGCCGCAAGAGAAATGATGACCATGATGATAAACACCATGATGACAAACATGATGACAAACATGATGATGATAAACATGATGACAAACATGATGGAGATAAGGGCCAAGGGCGCCGGAATTTCTGGTTCTGATCAAAGCAGCTTCGGCTGCTTTTTTATATGGTTAAAAAAGGATAAAAAAGGGGAAGGAAAGAATAAGGATATAAAAGGAGGAGAGAGCATGAGCTGGATAACACCTGTACCCGCTTATCAATATATGGACTATCAAAACAGAGTCACCGGATTGAACAGGAACAGATACACGGTAGAGAAGACAAATCCGCTAGTGTTGGACAGGAAACAAGATACATTCGAGCAGCGAGTCCAGGACCGAATTGATTATCAAGCTTCGTTGCCGGATCAGGAAAGTAAACAAGCAGGGGAAAGAACGCCCTTTGATAGACATACATTCAGTCTCCTGACCGGAAAAGGGCGTTATATAGATATTCTGTGTTAGTTTTCAATGATAAGCTCTGGTAAACAATCCTTTTGAGGGTGTCCATTCTGCATATGCAACATCTGCTGTGGCATCGAATCCTTGTTTTTGGATTTCCTGTTTCAGCCAATCAAGTGTTTTCCCGCTATTGATGACGTTATCTTCAATGATTTCTCCATCAAGGATAAAGGATACAGGAAGCGGATTGGACTGGTCCTGCAGCTTCAGATCATCCCGCGTCGGTGTCTGATAGGCGCTTTTCTTCAAAACGCTCAAACTGCCGTCCGCTTCGATGATGGCATAATCAACTTCTGATAGGGAAAAGACATTATTGGCTCGAAGCTGATGCATCAATTGGTTAAAGTCCATCTTATTCACTTTCATGTCCTTATATTGAATTTCACCTTGTGAAATGATGACAGTTGGCTTACCTTCCAGAAGTCCGCGTGTTCGTTTGAACCTTTGAGTCAATTTTTCAATGACCAGCATGAGGATTCCCCATGTAATGATGGCAACAGCAATGTGAGGGATACCGGCTTCAGGATCGAACAATGCATTCCCGAACAGTTCACCTGCTGCAACTGCAGCGATGAAATCGAATGGCGTAATTTGGTTCATTTGTGTCTTTCCAAGTATTTTCGTCAATACGAAAAGGCCAACAAAACCAAAAATCACTTCTAAAACTATCTCTAAATAAACTCCCACGTTCGTTCACACCCCTTCAAAAGAAGCATGCCCAAGGTTGGGCGACCTATACGAAAAAGACTCCCATCAAGGGAGCCTCATAGTTGTTTTATCATTGTCTTATGCGGAATACCGGCATCCATGAACGCATCGGAAACGACTGTATAACCCAATCGTTCGTAGAAAGGAATAGCGTGTGTCTGCGCGTTCAGTTTCGCCTTCTGAATGCCGCGTTTTTTCGCTTCTTCTTCCATGCCCCACATCAGCTTATTACCGTAATGCTTGCCGCGGAATTCCTTCAAGATACAGATGCGTTCCATTTTAGCGTAACCGTCAACCAGGCGCATTCTAGCTGCCGCTCCAGGTATATCGCCTTCATATCCGACGAAGTGGATGCTCTCGTTTTCCAGCTCATCAATTTCAAGGTCTGCGGGTACTTTTTGTTCGTCAACGAATACTAGAGTTCTTACTTGGAAAGCATCCTGTTGTTGGATGCTGTTTTCTGCTACGATTATGTCCATCTTCATTCCTCGCCTAACGTAAAAGTTTCTTTCACAATCCATTTCTCGTCTTCTTGCTGCTCGAGCAAATGAAATTGTGCAGCTTGTTCTTCATATTGGAATTGCTTCAGCTTCAACGTTCCATACAAGTCAGCGTATTCCCCATTTGAAAGATTCTGCGCAATCGTAATATGGGGTATGAATGCATATTCTTTTTCACCATCGAAAAACCCATGGTATAACTTCTCGTGCAATGTTTTAAGCTGCTCGGAAGGAGACACCTTGAAGTAAAGTGTATTGTGAGCAGGTGCAAACGTACTTACTTTCTCTATTTTGTAAGAGAAAGGAGCCGTTTCACGTGCAATCCGTTTCAGCTCACTCACTGCGTCGATCAGATCTTCTTCAGGCATTGTAAATGGCTGTCTCACCTTCATATGCGGTTTGATGAGTGCGTATGCGGAATCGAATCTTTTGCGGTACGAATTGGCCTCTTGCTGAACTTGATCAGATGGGAAAATTGCTATCGTGTAGTTCATCTACAGTACCTCCAATTAAGAATGAATAGCATGCGTATCGTTTGCTTTCTGTCCCTTATTATACCAGAGATAGCGCTATCTGTATGCGCTCGACATATCAGCCGAAAGCGTCTGTCAATACCCGTTTCATATCACGCTGCCAATACTTCCACGTATGGTCCGCATCCTCCAATTCACGGTACGTATAGTCCACAGTCTTTGAATGGAAGTATTCCTGTAAGCTGCGATTTGGTTCCACAAAGTCCATCTCTTTGCCGAAGGAAGTAGGAACAGAAGTCTCGTTCGTTCCAATCGTGTGATAAATGGACAGGCTATCCAGCTGCTTGGCATTACGTACTTCGCGCATGACAGCTTCATCCACCAATGGAGACTGCATCACAACGCCGCCAAAAGTATGGGGAAAACGAAGGGCGGCAACCAGAGAGAGTGTGCCGGCGAGAGAATCGCCCATCAATGTCCTGGTCGCACCCATATGTAATGTCGGCAGATCATCCTCAAGCACCGGCAGTACTTCATGCAATAAGAACTGCAGAAACGCTTCATGTTTCTTTCCGTCAGGATGATATTTATCAATCCGGTCATAGCGATCGCGGTAGTGAATTCCAGCAAAAACCGTATTTTTTATCTGATCGTCACTATGCAGCTGATCACTTAATGTCGCTATCCGCCCCATTTGGAAATAGTCGTTTCCATCCTGCATGATGCATAACTGGTATTTATACAGGGGAGAGAAGGACTCTGGCTTATACCAGCGCAATTCCAGGCTCTCATCCAAATAAATGCTGTCGATCATGGCACTTTCCATCTTACCATTTCGTTTCATCTGCTGAACCTCGCTTTTTGAAAGGGTTGTGATGTCATTTTAACATGAATGGAAGGAAGCGGAAGAAAAAAAGCAAATGGCAGCAGCCATTTGCTTATGAGGGAGTAACAAGGAATCGACGCAATAAACCATAACGCGGAGAAAAAATCCATGTCAGCAAAAACAGTATACCGCTTGCTGTACTCATGGAGCCGGCAATCGAAACATCGAGCAAGAGCGCTCCATAATAACCTATTATGGCACTTGATATCCCGAACAAGCAGCTGTAAAGAAGCATCATCGACAAGCGATCGGTCAGCAAGTAAGCGCAAGAGCCTGGCACCACGAGCATACTGACGACAAGGATGGCGCCGACAGCGTCAAATGAACCGACGGCTGTGATGGAAACAAGTCCCATCAACAAGTAATGAATCAAGGTGACCGGCAGGCCGAGCGTCAATGCAAGTGCTGCATCGAAGGAAGTAAGTTTCAATTCCTTATAGAAAAGCAGGATGATGAGCAAAGCAAAGATAGTGATGCATAGTAACATTGCTGTCGCTTTCGGTATCTCGAAACCTAGTATGTTTTGTGTATTCCAAGGAATGAAGGCAATCTCTCCCATGAGCGCATGCTCGACATCCAAATGGACATCCCTTGCAAATAATGATATAAGGATGACGCCGATAGCAAAGAAGGTCGTGAACACGATCCCGATACTGGCATCTTCCTGGACCCCGGCGTTATGGAGGGATTGGACGGCGAATGTTGTGACGAAACCGATGACTGTTGCACCAATCAGCATGTACATACCGTTGAGACTGTTGGCGATAAGGAAAGCGAGCACTATTCCAAGCAGTACACTATGACTGATCGCATCGGCAAGCATCGTCATCCGACGGACAATAAGGAAGCAGCCGACCATGCCGCAGCTGATGCCGACAAGACAGGCAGTCAGCAAAATCCAGCCTTCGTAAGTCATACACCTTCCTCCTTTAAGCGTTCCGTGCGAATGCGATGTGCTGTCAGTTTTTGGATGAGTCCGCGCTTCATGCCAAAAGTGAAAGATACGACAAAACAGCCGGCTGCGGTTACAACGATAAGCGGACCAGTTGCCAAGCCTGTGCTGATCGTACTGATCAGAGCCCCGGCAATGCCTGAGCAAGCTCCGATTCCACCGGCAATGATCACCATCAAGCTAAGTCGATCTGTCCAGTACCTGGCACTGATCGCTGGAATGATGAGCAAAGCAGCCATGAGGATCACACCGACTGCCTGGATGCCGATCACGACTGTTATGACAAGCAGGGTGGAAAAGAGCGTCTCGAGCAAACCGACTGGCAATCCGCTATTTTTAGCAAAGTCGGGATCGAAAATCAGCAGCTTCCATTCTTTGAATAGAAGGAATGCAATAAGGATCAAGGCTCCCGCCACACCAGCCATCGTATAGACATCATTTCTTGTCATGGCAGCTGCCTGACCGAATATGAAATTATCCAGACCGCTCTTATTGCCATCTGCCTGCCGAGTGATCCGGGTCAGCAGGACAATGCCCATCCCGAAGAAAACACTCAGTACCATACAAATGGCCGCATCTTTTTTTATCCGCGTCGTTGAGGTGATCAACTGAATCAAATAAGTTGCCAAAAGACCAGTAGCCGTAGCACCTATCAAGAGGAACAGCAGCTGCTTTTCGCCTATGAAAAGATAAGCGATACAGATACCAGGCAGTGCTGCATGCGCTACTGCGTCACCAATCAGGCTTTGTTTTTTTAGCAGGGCAAAGCTTCCAAGGACGCCGCTGGCAATCCCGAGCAACATCGTGCTGAGGACGACCCACTGGGTATTCGGCTGATGCAGCAGACTATTCCACATTTCCTGTATCATGTCATCACCCGCTTCTCTGTTCGCCGGGTGCTGTGAAGAATGCCAGCGTACCGCCATATGTTTTTTGCAGCAATTCTTTGGTAAAAACTTCTTCGGTCGGGCCGTTCGCAATGACGGTCCGATTTAGAAGAAGTGTGTGGTCGAAGTATTCCGGAACGGTTTGGAGATCGTGGTGGACGACAATGACAGTCTTGCCTTTTTTCTTCAATTCCCGCAGCAAATCAATAATTGCTTTTTCGGTCTTGGCATCCACTCCGACGAATGGTTCATCCATGAAATAAACTTCCGCATCCTGGACGAGAGCCCGCGCCAGGAATACGCGCTGCTGCTGCCCACCTGAAAGCTGCCGGATCTGTCTGTCCGCATATTCCTCCATGCCAAGCTTTTGCAGCGCTTCTTTTGCCAAGGCGATATCTTGCTTGGATGGCCGCCTGAACCAGCCGATGTGGCCATACCGACCCATCAAGATGACATCCAGGGCATTCGTGGGAAAGTCCCAATCGACCGATCCTCGCTGTGGAACATAGCCTACAATCCGATTTTTCGGATTATAAGGCTTTCCGAGTATAGAGATCTCTCCGGAAGAACGTTTCAGCATACCGAGTACAGCTTTGATCAATGTTGATTTACCAGCACCGTTCGGACCGACAATGGCCGTCAGGCTTTCCTTGGGAATGGCCATCTCAACCTGTTCCAGTACAGCTTTCCTATCATAAGCGACATGTAGATTCCTTACTTCCAGTGCATCCATTTGTCATCCCCCTATTTCAAAGCTTCTACAATGGTGTCGACATTGTGTCGGTACATACCGATATAGGTACCTTCTTCTGTTCCTTCCTCTCCCATGGCATCAGAATAGAGTTCGCCGCCGATTTTGACATCATGGCCAGCTTCCTTGGCGCCATCAATCACAGCATTGATCGATTTTTCGGATACACTCGACTCTACAAACACAGCACCGATTTTTCGCTCCGTCAACGTATCAACCAATCTTTGAATGTCTGCCAAACCGAATTCAGAGTCGGTTGATAATCCTTGCAATCCCATTACTTCCATATCATAAGCCTCGCCGAAGTAGTTAAAGGCATCATGTGCTGTCACAAGGACGCGCCGTTCTTCTGGAATGGAAGTCATTTGCTCCTCAGCATAGCTCTTCAACTCATCCAGCTCCTCGAAATAAGCAGCTTCATTCGCTTCGTAATCTGCTTTATTATCTGGATCCTCTTTTATGAAAGTATCCGTAATATTACTGATTGCATCTTTCCAGATGGCAATATCAAACCAAATATGAGGGTCTGAAAGGCTGGCATCCTCAGCATCCGATAAAAGAAGCGCACTATCAATAGCGTCACCGATTGCTACCGTAGGGGTTTCTTTTTGCATATTTTCAAAGACCTCAAGCATCTGCCCCTCCAAGTGCAGCCCGTTGTAGAGGATCACATCAGCGTCCTGCAGTTTTTTAATATCACTCTGTGTTGCTTCGTACAAATGAGGATCGATTCCCGGCCCCATCAGACTTTCAACTTTCACGTGATCGCCGCCAATCTGCATCGCAGCATCCGCAATTTGAGCGATTGTCGTTGTCACTTGTAATTTATCTTCCTCAGCACCGGAACCAGAAGCAGAATCGGAAGCACCACACCCAGCAAGCAAAAACACGACCAACAAGGGAGAAACGAAAGAAAACAGCTTTTTCACGTAAGACACTCCTTTTCGGTAAATTCAAATCTTTAGTCATATGCATATGTTTTTCCTTAGTGCAAAATTATAGTATGTGCGTGGGAAAGTCAAGTGCATATCTACAAAAGATAATCATTTGGGAAAATAAATTTACCTAAGGAAAAAAACGACATGTTTCACATGAAAATTATGGTAATATGGAGGAAGGGGGCGATATCAATGGGAAATTTGAAAGGAATCATGCAAGTTTTGAAGCTTGCCGAGAAGCTTAAAATTGAGATGAGGCACAGCTGGCTGTCCAATGGCAGACAGGAGAGTGTTGCAGAGCATACATGGCGTGTAGGTTTGATGGCTGTGCTATTGGAACCATACATAGAAGAAAAATTCGATATGGCAAAATTGCTGAAGATGATCATGATCCACGACCTTGTCGAAGCAGAGGCAAAAGACATCCCCGCATTCGATACGCTTTACGACGCAAAAAGAAAAGAACAGAAGCGTCTGGCAGAGGAAAATGCAATGGATAATATCAAATCGATTCTGGCAGAGGGGCCGGGGAATGAACTGCAGGCACTTTGGCTCGAATTCGAAGCAAAAGAAACATTCGAAGCAAAAATAGCGAACGCCCTGGATAAGCTGGAAGCGCAGCTGCAGCATAACGAAGCTTCGATGGATACATGGCTTGAAATAGAAAAGGAAATGATTTATTTGTTAAAACCGCATACCGAATTCCATCCAGTACTTGAGGAGCTGCGGCAAGTGATCGTTGCAGAGGCAGAAGCTAAATTGAGAGCGAATGGTTTTGGCCAAACTGCAGGGGTTACAAAGTGATCAAGGGGATAAGCCATATCACTTTTGTTGTCAAGGATCTCAAGCGAACTGCGGACCTTTTCAAAGAAGTCCTGGATGCAGAAGAAGTATACGACAGCGGCGATGAAAGCCATTCCTTATATCCTGAGAAATTCCTCCTGATTGGTGGACAATGGATTGCTGTCATGCAGGCAGAGGAAATTGTGAAACGGACATATCACCATGTTGCATTTGAAGTGAATGTTGCAGATTTTGAAATGTACAAAGATAGGATAGAAAAAGCAGGTTTGGAAATAAGGTCATCGCGCACCCGGATTTCCGGTGAAGGGATGTCCGTTTACTTTTATGATTATGATCATAATCTTTTTGAACTGCATGCGGGAACATTGCAAGAACGGCTGGAATCATACAAAAAGGATGAAGCTTGATTTAGCTTCACCCTTATTCCTGGTTTTCCAAGTAAGGCAATATAATAGATTCAAATGTGTCTGGATTGGTGACAATCCGATTCACATAATAGGCATCATCCTTCGGTGTGATGGACTGCGGCGCAAGAATGGCGGCTTGTTCAAAGCCAGCATCTTTGACAACTTTAGCGACCTTGTCGTTCGTATTTCCATACGGATAAGCGAAAGTGATAGGGTCGATATCCAGATGTTCTTTGATAGCGATTTTACTTTTTTCTAAGTCCTTGGCGAAATCATCCAGATTTTCATCATCCAGGAACAACGGCTTGTCTGCTTCCAGTCGATGCATATCATAGGTATGTGAACCGATTGTCGCCAGGCCGCTATCCACCATTTCCTCCAGCTGCGGCCAGGTGGCCATCTGCAAATTCTGGAAGTCCTTATCTCCGACATGTCCTGCTATGACATACAACGTGAAAGGTACATTTTCTCTTTCCAAAATCGGGAAAGCATTCTCATACACAGTGCGATCAATATCATCAAAATTGATCCACACGCAACGATCCGGAAAAGTGCCTTCTTTCTGGTAGTGGCTGATGTCCTCAGCTGTAACGAAGGTTGCATCCAAGCTTTTAAGCTTTTTGAGCTGTGCTTCAAAGTCATCTGTATAGACGCTGTAGCGTGTCAATTCGTCGGAACGAGTGACGAAAGATACGGTTTTATTAAAAAGAGTCGGACGCCTGATTCGATGGTAGTTCAGCCCAAGGCAGCCACCTTTGTTCAAGGCATGATCGACTTTTGTTTTTTCTTCCACATCAGCCTCGAATAAGTGAATGGCGCGGAATGTTATCAATCCTGCAATCATCAAACCGACTAGGATCAGCAGAATCCTTCTCATTTTTCCAGATCCCTTACTGGATTTTTTTCGAATTCAATGTAATTACTCATTTGCAGCTTCTTGATCGTTTCGATAGGGATGAGATCGAGCTTTTCCAAATCTTCCACGGTGGCGGGCATGGGTTGCTTGCGGCGTGTCTTGCTACCGAAACGTTTTTTATTATACGTCCTCCAGAATATGAGGTAGAGGAGGAAGAATACGAAAATGCATACGCCGGTCAGCATGAATGTCCGAACCTCGGCATTCGACGTTTTGAAGGCGATTTTTAAGATGCCGCTATATCGATCGTTCGTATCGAATAAAGCAGCAGCGAAGAACCAGACGACAAACAGACTATAAATCCAAATTAGCAATGTGAATAGAAGGCTGACGACAAAACGCGGCAAAGGCTGTTTTTCCAGGATGATTACTTGTTTCTGCCGATTCCGCGGTCTGGGCTTTTCCATGTTGCATAGCCTCCTTTATAACGTGATGCAATGGCTCGTGGAAATGCACTCATGACGACACCAGTATTGACGATCCAATAAATAGCCGGATACCAGGATGCCCACAAATAAAATCGTTTTACTTTGTCGTATTTTGAATCGATCTGTAATGAAATGAACAACTGAATCAGACTCATGAATACAAGCGCAAACGAAGTGAATGTAATCCAGATGAGCATTTCCTGGAAAGCTTCTGCTGTCAGCAGAAGTGTGACCGTGACGAACAGCCAAGCAAACGCCCAGAATGTACTGATCCATTGCTCTAAGTAAACGATCCAGATGCGGCGCTGATTCCAGTGGAACAATACGCGCCAATGCCGCAGCATGACTTCCTGACCGCCCTGCGCCCAGCGGACGCGCTGCTTCCAAATTCCCTTCAGACTCTCCGGTACAAGCATCCAGCACAGCGCCCGCGGCTCATAGCGAATATCCCAGAAACGCTGCTGCAGCTTCCAGCTGACAGCGATATCCTCGGTGATCATATCCCGGTCCCATAAACCGACATCCAAAAGCGCTCGCTTACGGTAGGCCACAACAACCCCCGAAACGGTCATAACTTTCCCGAGGATTCGCTGTGTCCGCTTAATCGCACCAATAATGGAAGAGTACTCCACAAGCTGCATCCGGCTCAGCAGCGTATTGCGGTTTCGGATGCGCGGATTACCGGTAACTGCACCAAGACGCTCTCCCTTATGCAGAAAATGATGGATCAAATAGTAAGGCGCATCATTATCAAGAATCGCATCCGAGTCCAAACAAAGCAAGAACTCGCCCCGGGCAGCGTGTGCACCAAGATGCAGCGCATTCGCTTTTCCCCGATTCTCATACGACTGGATGACCCGAATGCTCAGATGTTTCCGGCTGAGCCGTTTCAGTATGGCAGCCGTATCGTCCTTGCTGCCATCATTTATCAAAATGATCTCTTTCTTTGGATAATCCAGCCTCAACAGATTATCCAATGTTTCTTCAATTGTATCTTGCTCATTATAACAAGGGACCAAAAAACTGATCAGAGGCCAATCGACCTTCTCAAAATCAATTTTTTGGTCTTTATCACGAAACCAAATATAGACAAGCGTACCAGCAATCCAAAACAGCGACATGATAATCGGGTACCAAAAGACGAAACTAGCGATGCCGTTCAGCCCTGGTACAAAAACTTCATCAAACATGTACTTGCCCACCTTAATGTATTTTGCGCTATCAAAGTATAATAGATTGCTTGAAAAAAGGCACGAGGAATTTTGTGGTTAAATAGTTAGGCTTTTACTGTCGATAGTCAATTAAAGCAGCTGTTAATTATTCAATCAGCAGGAAAGAAGAGGGAGGTTGTCAAAAGAATGATTTACATGAAAGCATGAAAACAAATCGACCGGCAGCTGCCGGTCGATCACTGTCTTAGATAACTAAGGATGTGTAATCTCAATTGCATCATTTTCAGGAGTCAAGAAGTCATCTTTTGCTGAGGCCATACCGTAATCGAGTTGAATCTTAGCATATTCAAACGAGTCGTCTTCTTTCACAACTACTAAAAGCTCAATATCATCCCTCAACGACATATCCACTGGGTCATGAAACTTTATGCCAAGTGTTTTCTTCATGTCTGCTTCTTCTGAGTAAGGATGGAAGAAATAGGCCCTTTTCCAGTCATATGTAATAAGATCTCCTAAAAATATGGAATCTCTATGACCTTCCTTTACTTTTTCATTCAAGCTCACTTCCAAATTAGTATCATGCTTGACATAGAAGTATGGCAGGGCAACATCAATCAGAATTCCTGCAAAGAGAAGAATCACCCCGAGGGTAACTATAACTTTCCTTTTCGTAACGATAGACACCAACCTCATTATTTACAGTATATTCCTATTGTAGCAAAAATATATGGTTTTTTGTCAAAAAAACAGAACACACCGTAACTGTTGGTATGTTCTGTCTAATTTTATATTCTACTTTTAATTTTCCATACCTAGCTTTTTGGCTGTCGCTCTTTTGCTGCCGGTATCATTTTTCCTTCTCAAGAAAAAGGCCATGATCAAACCAATTGCCGATAGAATGACTGCTGCAAGGAACGCGGCGTCCATACCAGTCACCTGCGCATCGGCAGGATTTGTGAAATCACCATATTTAATCGTATTCGTCATGACGGTGATTAAAATTGCTGTACCGATCGAACCACCGACTTGGCGGAATGTGTTGTTCATCGCCGTCGCGTGCGGGATCAAGTGGTTTGGTAAAGCATTGATCCCGGCGGTCGTGAGCGGCATCATGACGAGCGCTGTACCAGCCATACGCAGTGCATAGATAATCACGATGAAGGTGAGGGACGTATCCAGTTCAAGGAAAGCAAACGGGATAGTCGTCACTGTCATCAAGAAGAAACCGATGATGGCAAGCAGCTTCGCGCCTATTTTATCAAAAATCGCCCCGACGAATGGAGACAAGATACCCATCACAATCGCCCCTGGCAGCAGCATCAATCCGGAATGGAATGCACTCACATCACGCAGGTTTTGCGTATACAATGGCAGGATCGTTTCTGTCCCGATCATCAATCCGAAGACGAGCATTCCCATGATCGTCGTAATCGTGAAGGTGAAGTTCTTGAACACACGGAATTCCAGCAATGGTTTTTCGAGCTGAAGCTGTCTGATGATGAACATAATCAGTGACAGCGCACCCACGCCGAGTGTGCCCATGACTTCCCAATTGACCCAGCCGTTCGTACCAGCGGAGCTGAAGCCATATAAAATACCACCGAAACCGATTGAAGAGTAAACAACGGAAAGCACATCGATTTTGGATTCCTTCAATGTCGTGACATTTTTCAAAATGAAGATAGCCAAAACCAAATCGATCACAGCAACCGGCAAGACAATATAGAACAAGTAATGCCAAGAGAAACTGTCGACAATCCAGCCGCTAAGAGTAGGGCCGATTGCTGGAGCAAACGCGATGACGAGACCGAACATCCCCATCGCTGTCCCGCGCTTTTCTGGCGGGAAGATCGTCAAAAAGACAGTCTGCATGAGCGGCATCATGATACCTGCACCGATTGCCTGGATGATACGGGCTACAAGCAAAAGACTGAACGTTGGAGCAACTGCTGCAACCAATGTCCCGATGCTGAAGGTTGCCATCGCAAACAGGAACAGTCTCCGCGTTGAATATTTTTCTATCAAGAATGCCGTTATCGGAATAAGAATCCCGTTTGTAAGCATGAATGCAGTTGTCAGCCATTGCACTTGGTCAGCTGTGATATCGAAATCACTCATAATATGGGGCAAAGCTGTAACCAATAATGTCTGGTTCAAAATCGTCACGAAAGCTCCGATGATGAAAATCGTCACCGTCGCCTTTCGATTGATCTGAGCAGTTTGATTAGCCATTATAATCCTCCTTATAGCAGCAACCGAATGGCTCGGATACTTTCTTTTAATATGTTGTGTTGATCTAAATAAGTAAGCAGTGCATCAATCAGATAGGAAGCAGGTTCCTCTTTGGCTAGTTCCTTCTCCAGATGATCAACAGCCTCTGTCAGCGATTTATCCTGTAGATCGTTTGCTGTTATCTCATGGATTTGCAGCAATATCGTATGCAGCAGCTTTTCTTTCCCCGGAGCTTCGGGCAAATCTGCGTGAAAATGAAGCTGGATGTGCTTCTCATTCAATAGAGGAGGACGCGTCAGCTTATCTGCGACAATAACATCCATCACCAGCTTGACCTCATGCGCAACTTCAGCCGGCTCACGCAAGATTGCGCCATCTGCCATCATTTTTAGATACGGATTCAGCAGTCCAAGCAGATTGAGAGTCATATCCCATTTGAAAGGTTCTATCTTCTTTCCATAAAGATTCAAAAGCATGTCCTGATGCCATTTAATAAGAATGCCCCGAACATTGTTCATATGCTGATGAAGATCTGACGATTCCTTGAAAGGAGGAGAGAACATAAGCATTTGGATCAAATGCTTGTTTTCTCTGAAAGAATCAATCTCCATCACAATCTTCCGCTCAAAACGTATATCCGGTGTCAAGCTCTTATCTGCCTCGATCAAAGCAGCTTTATTCCTCAATTGCTCATGATTGTTTTTGATAAGCTCATTCAGCAGCTCCTCCTTCGAACTGAACAACTTATAAATGGAAGCCTTTGATATCTTACAATCCTCTGCAATCGACTGCATCGACACCTGCTGGAATCCAAACTCCGCAAATTTCCGCTTTGCAACCATTAAGATCTCCGTTTTCCGATCCATCACATTCCCTCACTTAGAAAAACTAATGAGTTTTATAAAAACCCCTGGGTTACTTTTGCTACTATACGCCCCTTAAAATGGAAAGTCAATACACCTGTTTTATGTTACCCAAAATAACTTTACTTAAAAGCGTTGACAAACCTTAAGTTATTTAATAGAATAATACAAGACGTTACATTACATATTGATTCCGTAGCTCAGCTGGGAGAGCACTACCTTGACAGGGTAGGGGTCGTTGGTTCGAGTCCAATCGGAATCACTACACGCAGTAGCCCGCCATATGGCGGGTTTTT